>CAMOEH010000025.1 GCA_946612055.1 uncultured Bacillota bacterium
GAATGTGGTTGTTATAAACATCATCGTATTTATATTCGCTTTCCATCCTCTGGAGAAGATTCAACACGTTGGATTTTTCGACGTATTCTTTGGGGATGATATAAATGAATTTGTTGGTATTGAAGAAGCGGTTGAGCGGATTGACCCCATTGATAACGGGAACGATATTGATTGGGCATTCTAAAACATAACGTTTGTAATCTTCCGTCGGGGTGACATCGACTTTATGCAAGACGTAGGCGTTGATGACGACGATGCTTCCTGGAGTGACGATGTATTCTTTGTCGGAAACGGTGTATTTCACGTTCCCGCTTTCTAGATAATAAATCTCGTAAGCCTTGTGGGCGTGCGTTGTTAAAATCGGCCGCGTCTTTAGGTCTTCAACGGTCGTTAATTTGTGGGCAAAGCGGAGCCCATTTTCGTTTAGGACGCCGAATAGTTCCATAACGTTTGGGGGTATCGTCATTGTAAAAAAGCACGAAAGTGAAATAAATATTGTTTCGTGCAAAAAGCACAAACGTGAAAAGAAATAACACAAATGCGTTTTTCATTAAGAAAGCAAAACCCCTTTTGGTATTGATAACAACAATAATGTTGTTATTATAAAAATGACCTCATGAAACGAATCAACGTTACAAAATACGGTATTTTGCCAAACACGGGCGAATTACTCACCAACAAGTTTCAGGCTTTGATTGATGGGCTACCATCCGGAGAGATTGAGATCTATTTCCCTAGCGGTGCTTATGTTTTATCCACCGTCTTTTTAAGAAGCAATATCACCATCCATATTTCAAAGAACGCCTTGATTTTGGGCTCCTCTCATTTTGAGGATTACGCCAAATTAGAAGCGGTGGATTACCCCTTATACCAGGATGTATCCCATAGCTATTTCAATTGTGCTTTATTCGTTGGGAAAAACCTCAACAACATTTCCATTGTCGGCAATGGAACGATCGATATGCAAAGCATATGGGATGAGCAAAATGTTAACAATATGTGCCATCGCGGGGCGAAAGTAATCGCTTTGAAAGAATGCACTAACATTAAGATCAAAGATCTTCAGATTCTTAATGCCACCGATTTAGCTGTCTATCTTGCTTCTTGCCAGCGTGGCGAGATTTCGGGATTGAAACTCAAAGTCCATATCGACGGCATTTCTCCTGATAATTGCAAAGACATCAAGATCCATGATTGCCATGTCGTCTCAGGGGATGATGGGATTTGCTTCAAATCTTCTTATAACTTGAATCGTCTGGGCGTTTGCGAACGCATCGAGGTGGAGGATTGCGTCGTCATGTCGCGTTGCAACGCAATAAAATTCGGCACCGAAAGCAACGGGGGATTTAAAGACATCTCCATCAAAAACATCAAAATCAAAAATACGAGAATCACTGGACTTTCCATTGAATCGGTCGACGGGGCTATCGTCGATAATATCCACGTCGATAACATCGAGATGGAAAACGTAAACGCGCCTCTATTTATCCATCTTGGATGTAGATTAAGAGGACCAGAAGGAACGAAGATTGGGCAAATCTCCAACATTCATATTTCCAATTTGGCCGCGAAAGGGCCATACCGTCCTTATAAAGCGCTTCCTTGGAATTATCTTTCCTTCAAAGCCAATGACGTGATCCAATATCCTTGGAACAACAAGCTTCCTCTTCCTTCAAACGAATTGAAACAAAAGAAAAAACTGCCTTGGCAATATACCTGCAATATCTGCGGATATAAGCAGCATCGAATCAATGGAATCTATTTGACGAACATTCGCCTGGAATTAGAAGGCGGCGTCAAAGAATTTAACCCGAACGTAATCGAAGAGGCGGGCGGATATCCTGAAGTCTATATTTATGGCGAGATCTTGCCTGCGAAAGGCATCTATTTCCGTCATATCAATGGCCTCCATATGACCAACGTCAAAGTCTCGACCCTCAAAAAAGACAAACGAGACGATTTCTTCTTTGACGACGTCATGAACAAACGTTTCGAATAAAAGCCATAAGGATAACCTTAAATAAAGGGTTTGGTGGCTCCTGGTTGGAAAGATAGGCCAATATTTATAGCCATTTTCGCCACATTTTCGAAAAATAGGTCAGCGGTGGCTGGTTTTTTGAATTGGCCATATTAGCGGAAAGCCTATCCATATAACAAAATTGCCGATGTTGACACATAAAGATTTTGGATTATAATAACGGCAAGTCCATAGAGCGAAAGGAGATATTATGGAACTGAACGAAAGGATTAGGATGCTGATGGTTGAGAAACACCTCACCCAGAAAGAACTCGCCTCTTTGTCCAACATTACGGAAGCGTCGATGTCGAAATACCTTAGTGGAGAAAGAACTCCCAGGATTGATGTGGTAGTTAACATAGCCAATGCTTTGGGTGTGTCCACTGACGAATTGATAGGTCGCGATATTGAGAATGGCAAAATGGACTTCGTCAGACTTAAGACCGTTCTCGCCAGAGGCATGGACAGTATGTCCGAAGAAGACAAAAAAGAATTAATAAAATTTTTATTGGAGAATTAAACGCGGAGGAAATATGAAACTGAGCAGCCAAAGATATGAGCAAATCAAAATAGAAATTGCCAACCTTCTTACAGATTATGATGTCAAAAAGGCTCCGCTTGATGTTTTTGGCTTAGCTGAAAAAATGAAGATCAAAATTGTCTTTGCGTCTGTAATTCTTAAAAAGCATCTCAAAAAAGTAGACCAATACATACTTTTTAGATACCCGCAATCATATTTGTACTATGATCCCGATTCGCAACAATTAATTGTTTACATCGACGATTTGGGAACTAAATTGCAAAGGCAAAGATTCTCGCTCGCTCACGAACTCATGCACATTGTATTAGGGCACACTGAGCAAAATAAGAAAAATGAAGCCGAAGCTAATTTTGGTGCAACTTATCTATTAGCGCCTACGTCGCTTGCACTGACGGGGATAGCGAAAGGTGAGCTGTTTAACCCGGCGATGGTCGAAGAGATATTTGATGTCTCTGCCCCCGAAGCAGAAATCATAGCGAGATACAATTCAAACAGAGTATCACTGTCAGATTTGAATGAAAAAGACTATGAAAAAACAATCAATGGATTATTAAAGGAATCGCTTAGCAAGAGAATAAGCGGATGCCGTTAATAAAAAGGCCAACATCACTTGCACTGATGAAGGCCGAGATATGCTATAAAGCACACCTGATTATGTACATTATAGCATATCCGTCAACATTTGTACCGCCACAATGGCGAGGAAGGAGAAAACTGTAATGTACAAAAACGAAGACGGAATGGTCGAAGATTCGTTCCAAGCTTTCTTGGTGGATGGAGCGGATTTCACAAAAGAGGAAGAATATCCAATTTTAAAAGAATGGATGGTACCTCAAAAACCACCAGTAAAAGTTATGCCTTTCTTTAAGGCAATAACGTATCAAGGGGATTTAAGCGAATATTATATTTACTTTTATTCTCCTGATGGCACCTTCGAAAGGGTAAGAAAGAACCCTAAAAAGTATCTTCATTTCTTTAAGCGATGCAAAGGGATTATCGGGTTTGATTTCTCAGTTCACACCGACATGCCGCTTGTAAAGCAAAAAGCTCAATTGAATGATAATTTATCTCTCTCATTCTTTTATGCTCACAACGGTATTCCTTTGTTCCCTAATTGTAGAGGGGGGTCGGATTGCGTCAACGCAGAGTATCTTCGTGCGCTTCCCAAACACACATATATCGCGTTGGGTGTTCATGGTTTTGTTCAATTAAAAGAACAAAAGCACGAATGGAGATTGTGGATTGATACCATCATTAAACATCTTGAGCCTAAGGGCTTTATAGTGATTGGACACCTACCACAAGACATAATTGACGACTACAAAGATGTGGCAGAGTTTCATCTCTATGATTCTTATATGGAAGAAAGAGCGAAGGAGGTGAGACGTCATGCCAACTAAGGGAGCAAGCATGCGTTATGGCAACACCAATGGCGCACGCCATAGTGGGGAAGCGACCAAAAACATTAATTACCCATGGGCAAAAGATTTTAGTCGCGGCGGGTTGGATCAACATTTCACAGACCACGGAAAAGAATTTGGTGCTAAAACAAAACAAGAATATGCCGCCAAAGCGGTTCACTTTGCCAATGAAGTCGATAGAAAAAACTACAAAAGCGTTGTCGATTATAAAGGGACGACATATAAGTTTGACCCAAAAAATGGCAGAATGGTTGAAGTAACCAAGGATGGATATGTGATTTCATATCGCCATACAGGAGACAGATTCTGGTACTACTCGAGAAAAGGAGTAAAAACATGGATAAAAATTTGAAACAGATAAAACCTATGCTTTGTCCCGTTTGCGGCAAATTCTATTTTTCGGAATTGTCGGATGTGGATATTGAGCAACTCGGTGAAACCCCAAACACCACGCAATGTCGTAAGTGCGGTTGGTTCTATGATCTAGAACAGGTTGCTGATCCAAATCTTAAAAACGAATCAAATGAGATGTCGTTAAACGAATATAAAGATTGGTACAAAAATAAAATTGCAGGCAATCCCGAATGGGAATATTACCTAGATTTTATTGGCGATCCAGAACCCCATAAGTGCCCGCTTTGCGGCGAATATGAGTTTGCGGATTCTTTAAGTTACGATATTTGTCCTATATGTGGTTGGGAAGATGACGGGTTTGAGACCGATCCAGATTACAAAACCCACCCATTGCACATGTCATTTAACGAAAGAAAGAAATGGTTTGAAGAGCAAAGAAAGTTGAATCCAAAATTTAAAGCGTACCCCGGCAAAAGAAGACATCGGTAGTGTCAGGCTATAAATAAAATAATCAATAACTTCTGTTTGGCTTCGTCGAGGAATCGCTCAAGCTAAGACCAACAGCAAATGTTGATACTGATCTAGCCTAAAAACGAAAATCCGCCGGTTCTTCCGACGGCCTTTCATATGTTAGAAGCAATTAGATCTTGTGAGGATCGACGGCTTTGCCTTCGTGTAGACGGCTTTCTTCGGCAGCGAAGGCCATCAAGTGGCTTTCGATGGAAGCGTCTAGAGAAGTGGCGAGCGTTTCGTTTCCTTCCAAGGCTTGATAGAAAGCATCGATGAGGGCAATGTCGCCTCCGCCATGGCCAAGTTCGCGTTTGATCAATTGTGAGAAGGGGAAGGCGACATCCTCTTCGCCAAAACGCTTCAAGGTAACGACGCGGGTTTCTTCGTCTAGGACGATTTCCCCGAGGGTTCCGTGGAAACGATAGATTCTTCCCGGATGGCTAGTAAAGCCCATCATGCAGAGGTTTGCCGTGACGCCGTTTTCGAAAAGGATATTGGCTTCTTGATGATCGACGACATCGTTATCGCAGGCAAAGACGCAACGGCCATATTCGTTATGGCTATAAGCGTTGATGATTTTTTCTTCGGTCAAAGGATAATCGATGCAGGTGACGTTTTGGGGCCACATATCATCGGGTTTGCCAGCTAACTTCCAACGTTCGACATAGATGCGCTTGGCGCTATAGGGGCAAGTTTCATAATGCGGGCAATCGGTGCAACGCTTGGTCGCATCTTTTGGCATATGCTCTTTGTTGAAATAGGCTAGAGATCCGATCGAAGAAACGGTCTTGGCTTTGCTCTTGGCATAGAATTGGAGCAAATCCATATCGTGGCAGCATTTGGCCAAAATCATCGGAGAGGTCTCTTCTTTTCTGCGCCAATTGCCACGGACAAAGCTATGGGCGATATGCCAATAAGCCACTTGTTCGATGGCGTGGATATCAATTAATTCACCAATTTGGCCGCCATCGATCAATTCGCTAACCTTTGTATAGGCTGGGGCATAACGAAGAACGTGGCAGACAACGACTTTCCTGCCCGTTCTCTTTTTGGCTTCTAATAAGCTCAGGCATTCTTCTTTGCTTGGGCTAATCGGCTTTTCTAGAAGGACATCATAGCCGAGATCAAGGGCTTTGATGGCTTGACGGACGTGATCTTGGTCTTGGGTGGAGATGACGATGATATCTCCACGCTTTTCTTTGAGGAATTCGTTTTCATCGAGGAAACAATTTTCCTTTTTAACCCCATATAGATCGACAGCTTTGTCTAGACGAGCTTGGCGAACATCGCAGGCGGCATGGATGACGAAACCGCCATGTTCTGACATGAATTGTGCATAGGTTTCTAGGCCACGAGCCCCGCAGCCAAGGATAGCGACTTTATATTGTTTCATTTTCATTTCCTTTGTCGGCAATATTATACCTTTTGCCAGCGCGTTATATTCCTCGTCGGCAATATTGTATTATTTGTCGGCAATATTGTATCCTTTGCTAGCGAAACTCTGCACCTAGGACGCGTAATTTATTATTTTTTTCACGCATTTTAATATTTGCAGAAATCTTTTATTACTTACGGGAAAAATTTACAAAACGACTCAATATAATTTATTATATATTGCTCATATGACTTACTATGTGGCGGTTAATATTTGTTTGCTGGTAGCCTTGCTGCTATTTTCGATTCTCGTCCACGAAAACGATCGATTAACTCCCAAGGCAAAGCGCTTCTTTTATTTGACATATATCCTAATTGGCGTTGCTGCCTCCGTGGAGTGGATAGGCCTAGCCATCAACGGGAATACAAATATTAGCAGCGTGCTTTTAAGGATCATTAAATGCCTTGATTATATCTTGACCCCGGCAATCGGCTTTACCTTCATTTTGCAGATGAATTTCCGCAACATCATCCACAAGATCATGTTTTGGACGATTGCCGCCAATACCCTGTTTCAAATCGTCTCGGCATTTACGGGATGGATGACCGTAATTGATGCAAATAACTTCTATTCGCATGGTATTTTGTACCCCGTCTACATCGCTGTCTATTTATCGATCGCGATTTTGGTTCTTGTCGAATTCGCGTTATATGGCAGGTCGTTTCGAAAGCAGAATCGCCTCTCCCTTTATTTAGCCTTGGGCTTGGTGGCCGTTGGCGTTGCCTTGCAAGAGATTTTTGGCGGAGAAATAAGAACTTCGTATCTCGCTTTGGTATTAGGATCTTCGGCTTTATTCATCCATACCTCGGAATTCACCCAGCAAGAAGCGGATGAAACCATCGAAAAACAAACGATTCAAATCACTAGAGACGCCCTTACTGGACTAAAGAGCCGATATGCCTATTCGCAAGCGTTAACGCAAGGGGAAACTGATTTCCCTAAGGATGCCGCGGTTTTCTCCATCGATATTAATGGGCTAAAGGAAATAAACGACAAGCTTGGCCATATCGCAGGCGATGAATTGATCGTCGGGGCGGCTTCCTGCATTGAGAAAGTCTTCCCAGGCGATGCCTATCGTACGGGCGGAGATGAATTCGTCATTCTTACGAGGATGAGCGATTCTGAGGCGAAATCCGCTATCAATCAATTGACTCAACTTGCAAAAGATTGGCATGGAAAAGAAGTGCAAGAACTTCATTTCGCCATTGGTTATGCCTTGAAGCAAGATCATGAAGAGGCAGGACCAGAAGAGCTCGTCAAATTGGCTGATCGAAAAATGTATGCAGCCAAGGAAAAATATTACGTAGAGACCGGAAAAGATCGAAGGTTCAGATAACTCTTTTTCGAAGACGCCATAATTGAATAAGCCTATTACACGGGCACGCACGAAATAAATAAAAAGAACATGTGCGCGTTTTTCGATATTTTGAAGCGGATTTTTGTAGAAAACAAAATATTTAAAAATTTAAATACAAAGTATTTATAAAAATATTTTAAAAAATTTTCAAAAAAATGCTTGCATAGCGTTTCAAAGCGCGTATAGTTATGTGTTCCGCAGGGAACGCCAGGTTGCAAAATCAGGCGAAACTGCGAGAACCGCGTTAGTAGACTAACGTGAAGGGAAAGCGCGATGCCCTTTGGCTGCAATGCCAGAAAGGTCAGCTGCCTCGTAAGAGACAAAGAAGCTTGAACCTCTTGCGGTTCAACTTCAAGGAAACCCCACCGCTTGGTAGACCAAGAAAACGGGGGCAAGTGAAGAAACCACCAAACTTCGGCTTGATGGGAGGACACACTTGCTAAGGGCTCCTTATCTGGGATAAGGGAAGCCACCGCCCAACATTCCGGCGGCTAGTGAGTAAGCTAGTGAATAGGAGTGCTGCGGAAAGCCTTCAAAAAAGGAACATCCGCGATCCGGGAAAGAAGAACTTCGTCTTCTCCCCGAGTGGCCAAAGCGGGTCCACCTCGTACACGAGAAAAGCCCCATTCGCTCTGCGTGAAAGCTTGCCAAAGCCGTAGCTAAGAGCAAAGGCAAATATGCCGGAAGGAATCCTGCCTTCCCTAGTAAGCTAGAAAAATCAAGGATGATGGCAAGGCTATCAATAACCAAAGCCGAACCACCGAAGAGAAGAAGGCAACTTCTTCCGCGGAAAACCTCATCCGCCGGATGAAATCCGAAAACATGAGAACTTGGGAAATCCTCTTCCCGCAAGGGAAATGGATCAACAAGGAAACGGGCTGCATCGAAAGATGATGTCCGCGACGCCTTCGCTCCGTCGCTTGGTAGAACCAAGAAAAAGAATCAGGCGAATCCCATCGCAAGATGGCAAGAGGAGAAAAACCTCCGACCCCGCGGAAAGGTCACGGTAAACCGAAAAATCCCCGCTGCCCCTTGGAAAAAAGGAAGAAGCATTCCTTCTCCAAGATGGCTACAAGCCCTTTACCCCCCTTAGGGCTTCCCGGAAATCCTTCCGGTAGTGAAACTTAAAACGGGATTGCGAATCTGTCGGTCTTCTTCGGAATTCAGGCAAATCCGTGAACTCCTGGGAATTCATAACCAGGACGGTGCCAATGAGGCTCGGCGCGCGGTAAACCGCTGGAAATGCCTCGGCTCCAAAGCAATTTGGAGAGGATCGGAGACATCTGTCCCCGAAGGAAGTCGTTCCACCCTGCAATGCGTTAAGTTGGAACGTGGTGAAAAGAATCAAGCGAACGAAGATGTAACTTGATCCTTAACATCGAGACTCGTCTTGGATCCCCAAGGGCGGGCCTAGGAAGATAGGAGTTCTTCTCAGCGGTATACCGCAGAACCAAAAACCTGCCCCCGAAGGCGAAGCGAGGCAAGCTCGCTCCGAGGTAAGAGGCGATCCACTCCGGTGGAGCGGTCGGTTGGAATCCCC
>CAMOEH010000026.1 GCA_946612055.1 uncultured Bacillota bacterium
CCCTTTGGATAATATGCATAAGATTGTAAGAAGGAACTATTTAAGAAATCCTTGTAGAGGACGTTTGTGCCCGGGATCTCTTTGTTATAGACGACATCGGTTAAATCTAAAGCGTCTTCATGGCCGTTAAATTTAGCCAAATTCATGCTGAACATAAGGTCGAATTTATTCGAGGAATGCCCTGCGTCCATGATGGTTTCGGCGTAGGTCTGGTTGTCGTTTTGATAGACGCTGACCGTGAGGTTAGGATATTTTGCTTTGACCCAATCTTCTTGTAAGAAAAGATCCTTGATGGCATTAAGCCATTCATAGCCGTAGCCGGCGTTGACGACATAGATGTCAAGCTGGTTGGGATCGTCTTTTTTGTTGCAGCTTAGCAAACCGCCAATGATGGCGAGAGCGGAAACTCCAAGCAAGACCTTTTTTGATTTGATTTTCATAAGAAACCTCCTTTATCCTTTCAATCCGCCGATAGAGAAATTTTTCATAATTCGATCGGAGAAGATAGAAAACAAGATTAAAACCGGAACAAACGATAAGACCAATCCGGCGAATAGCTTCGGCATGTTGTCACTTCTTTGATTCGTCTTGGTGATGTTATAAATCCCGGAAGCAACCGTCGGGTAATCTGGCAAGAACATCATCGGGGTCGAATAGTCATTCCAGGAGCCGATCAAGGCGAGGATAACCAAAGTCACGATCGAAGAATGGGCTTGCGGAAGCATGACTTTGAAGAAGGCGGTATAATGGCCGCCACCATCGATCAAAACAGCTTCGACATAATTCCAGCTCACGTTTTTAAAGAAGGCGTGCATAACCATGAATTTGAAGCCAAAGCCGCCTAGGCTCGTCAGCAAGACATAAAATGGGGTGTTATAGATCGGCAAGAAATCGGAGTTGACCAATTTCAGCATCGAACTGGTTGTGCCGATGATCGGGATGGTCATGCAGAAGATAGCGATCGCATAGATGACGTTTCTTCCTTTGAATTCGTATTTGGCGATGACGTAGCCCGTGAAGGTAGACATCAAAACGCCAGCAGAGACGCCAAGAAAGCAATACCACATCGAATTGAAGAACATTTGCGGCAAGTAAATGGGCTCTCCTTGGGTATTGGAAACATAAACCTTCAAGGCATCGATATAATTCTGGAACGTAAATGCATATTCGATATGCGCGCCCGGATTATCGATTTTTTCGCCATACATATAGCCATTCAAGAACAAGGAATTGAATAAGAGATAGACAATGAGATATACGAGCAAGAAGGCGTAAATGGAGAATAAAAGGAAAACGATAGAATTGGCGATGATTTCGCCAGGAGTTTTGCGGATCAAGCGATTTCGTTGAAGGAAAACGCGGGGAAGTTTTTTGTTTTTCTGTTTCATATCAATACTCCACAGCGTCGACTTTGTCGGTCAATTTCCTCACAAGAAGGATGATGGGGAAGCCAATAAGGGTAAAGCATAGCCCAGTGCAAGAGACCAGGTTATAAGCGGCTACGCCTCCTCCGCCTAAGCCAGCCCCGTAGGCTTCTCTAAAGATCCAATAGGACAACGTGATCGTTGCTTGTTTGTTATAGGGGTCAAATAGCAATATCGGCCCACTCGCGGTAAATAGACCCGTCATCGTCAAAACCAATTGCGTGGAGAAAGTGGGCCAAATTAGCGGGAAGATGATTTCCACCAATTCGCGGAAAGGGGAGCAACCTTCGAGTTTGGCGCTTTCTAAAACTTCGCCAGGAACGCGAGCCATAGCTCCAGAGAAAAGCAAAACGTTCGTGGTGAAGCTCGTCAAAATGGTATAGACCAAAATGGTTGGCGTGGCCGTTGCTTTATTGCCCAATAAGCCGCTAGGATCAATTTCCATGCCTAGGCTTCCTAAAAAGCGCATGATCGGCCCTTTAGGAGCAATAAGGGCGGAATAGGAAGTGACTAAGGCGATGCCAGAGATAATCGCTGGCAGGAAGAAGATGATTCTAAAAACCTTATAACCCCAGATTTTCTTATATAAGAAATAAGCGATTACTAACGATATTGGGAGGATGATCAAGATGGAAGAGCCGAAATACAAAGCGGTATTTTTAAGGGCTAATCCGAGGACATTATCAATTGGGGTAGTCAAATTACGCCAGAAGGTGACGAAGTTATCGAAAGTGAAATGGCCATCCACCGGGCTTTGGAAAGCCAAGATAATGGATTGAATGTTAACAAATAGCCAGAAAACCAGCCAGTTCAAAACGGGGAGAAATAATAACGAAATGATGAAAAAGGCTGTTTTTTTGTGGTTTAAAACACCTTTGGTCGATCTTGCCTGCGCCGTCCGCTTTTTGCAGAAAGATCGGAATTCCCTTTCGTAAAAATAATTGGAAATCTTATTCATCGTTTTTCCGGTTACTTGCTTTAAGCAATATTTTGTTTTGTAACAATACGTTATATCGCAATATTTGCAGTTGCAAACAAGATGAGCGTCTAGAACAATATCTTATAAAAAGTAGAAAAAATTGATATTAATATACGTTCACCGAAGCTAGCTCGGTCCAATTCCCGACGCAAACAGGATCATCGATATCGCTTCCTTGCCAGGGTTCAATTTCTTCTTCTAGTTCTGGAATGGCATCCACTTTGCCATCAAGATAATCTTTAACCGTTAAATAAGCGGTCTTTATGCGGTTATTCAAAAAGCCGATCCTTCCATCGATGATATCAAAGCCAAAGGGCTTGTTTTCTAGATACCATTGATAACGATAAGCTTTGAGGAATTTCGCCAATTTCTTTTCGCACACCAAGATTTCTTTAGCAAGGGCTTCTAGGCTTTTTTTATCGCCTTCTTTGTAGGCTTTTCTAAGCCTTAATCCGATGGTCGATTTATGTGCTAAAAAGGAGCAAAGTTCCGATAAGGTGTGATAAAAATAGCCATATTTCATCGACTTCTTGGAGGCTTTTTTCAGTTTCAAGGCATTTTCTTTGAAGATGTCTGCATATTCTTCTTTGACTTTGCAATCCACCACTCCAAGCAAGATATCTTGATAGAAGAAAGCGCGGCTTAAATTTTCGGAGACGGTTTGCTCTTTTCTTAGATGGTTGGGTTCTTGCAATAACGCCCATCTAGACAAGGGATCGCCGGTTACCGTTTCTAAGATTCTCGATAATTCCTTATCGTTGCATTTGCCATAAAAATCGAACATGGAATGCATGGCCATAGCAGGGAAACTGCTAATAGAAGACGATTCATTCCCGTTATCGCCCCAAGACGTGATCAATGCTTCTTTGATTTTGTTTTTCATCGCGGATTTCAAGCCGACTCGCGTTTTGTTTAAGGATTGGATGATATTGGGGGCAAAGCCAATCCAGCGATAAGCCCCATCAGCGAAGATCGTCTCTTTTTTGGTGTCCAAGCAGGCTTTGAAGAAATTGTCATAGACTTCTTCCTCATCGCTATAGTAATCCCAATAGATCAATTGGACGTCAGGGATAAGGTCTTTGGTCTGCTTCG
>CAMOEH010000027.1 GCA_946612055.1 uncultured Bacillota bacterium
AGGATTCGTCATCATCGACGAAATCGATGAAGTTTTCGCTCTTCCGAAAGGCATGCGGAATATTTGATGATTCCCTCTTCCTAGTGTGCTAAACTAGGTCCATGAAAATTTGGAAGACGTTTTGCAAATTCGCGCGGTTGATCTTCCTTTGCGGATTGCCGATTGTTTGGAACTATTTTGCCTGGATGCTGCCTTATTCTCGTCATCCTGAACGTATCCCCTTAGAAAAGCGATATGGGAAACTCCATAAAATCGTCGTCTACGTCGTCAAAAAGCTGCGCATCAATCCACAAATCGAAGGAAGAGAATATTTCGATTCGCATTCGCCATGCTTGATTGTCGCTAACCATCAATCGATGGTCGATATTTTGGCGATGATCGCCCTTTCAGAAAAACCCATTAGCTTTGTCGCGAAGAAAGAGACGGAGAAATTCCCTTTTGTTGGCAAATGTATCCGCATCATTGAAGCGGTGTTCTTAGACCGCAACGATTTACGCCAAGCCGTCAAAACTTTCCGTACCGTCGAAGAAAATATCAAAACGAAGAATCTCTCTTATCTAATTTATCCAGAAGGAACGCGCAACAAAGATCCACAAAACACGCTGACGCTTCCTTTCCATGCCGGGAGTTTCAAAATCGCGATGCGGACCGGCTCCCCAATTCTTCCTCTAGCTGAATATGGAACTTTCCGCGTCATCGGTAAAGGGATCAATGATCGGAACTATTTCTCCCAATTCGCCTTTCTTCCTCCGATAACTTCCGAAGAATATCAAGGCAAGGATACCGGCGAAATCTCTTCTTTATGCCAAGAAAGGATCGATCAAAAGCTAGGCAAAATGAAAGAAGAAGATGCTTTATACATTGAGAAGCGTCTCCATAAGAAAAAAGCCCCGAAGTGGTGGAAAAAGGATATAGTTAAAGAGAATTAAGATGCGCGGTGATAACGAAAAACAAACCGATTCAAAGCAAATCTCTAGCGTGAAAACGTTAGCGACTTCTTTGGCAATCTCTTCCGCCATCACGGTTGCCGCAATGGCATTTCGTCTTGTTCAGATGAAAGAAACGATTGTTTCGTCCTTCCCTTTGTCTTTTGTCTCGATGCTATGGCTTCATCTTTCCATCTATGGCTTTGTGACCTTAGTTTCCTTTGTATTGATGGCTTTAGGATGGATTTATCCAGAGAAGCAATGGATGGTCAAAGTCATCGATATTTCTTGCTTTGTTCAAGGCGCCTTGCTTGCTTTGATGTCGCTGCCCTTTGTGATCTATCTAAAATCGGTTGAATTCTTTATCTCGGTCCTCGTGATTGGCATATGCGTCTTCATGATGGGCATCTTCCACGAGAAAAGCATCAAAGGCTAAAAAATAGAGGCGTGGCCTCTATTTTTAATATTGTCTTCGCTTTCCTTTTGGGTAGAAATTTTTGGCAATCCCGTTCGTTATTTTGGCAAATCCGAGGTTCCGATTTTGATAGGAAAGAAGAACGAATCCTTCTTTTCCTTCTAAGGGGAAGGAATCCCCATGAAGATAAAGCTTGGCCTGCTTTTCATTCAGAGGAATCGAATCCTTTGCATCTAGGTAAAGGGAAAGATGATGAGAAGGCGTGAAGCGATTATCCTTAATATCCGCAGCTTTTAAGCCGAAGCGCAGGACGTGCAGTTTCCTCGTTTGGAAGGAATAAGGAAGCGAATATAGCGCCTCGTTATGGATGAAATTGCTCCTCGCTTCCAAATGGTATTTCTCAACAAATGTTCGTAATGATGAAGGAGTCGTAGAAGCGGGGAATTCCGTTTTCTTCCTTTCGCCATCTTTTTCTAGCAAACAAAGGAATTGGCCTTCGCCTTCGAAACGATGGGGGAAGAAATGGATGGCCTCAGGAAGAAGTTGGCTTCGATAGAACGAAGAATGAGAAGGTAGATTGACCAAATGAAATTCGGGATGTTTATCTAAGAAAGGCAAGATGATACCTTCATTTTCTTCGTAAGAGAAAGAGCAGGTGCTATAAGCGATTCTTCCGCCTTCTTTCAGCATAAGCGCGGCTTCTTCGAGCAAATCTTGCTGCTGTTTCACGCAGAAAGAGAGCTTGCTTTCATTCCATTGCTTTTTCGCCAATTCGTTTTTCCGGAACATGGCTGAGCCTGAGCAAGGAGCATCGAGGATAATCTTGTCAAAGCAAGAGGCGAAAGAAGAAGCGTGATTTTTAAAATCGTTGGAAGTGACGATGACATTACCAATGCCCATTCTTTCGATATTGGAGGAAAGATCTTTCGCTCGGGCGTAAGAAATATCGTTAGCGACGATGATTCCTTGTTCTTCCATTGCTAAGGCTGCTCCGATTGTTTTCCCCCCAGGAGCGGCGCATAAATCAAGGACAACATCGCCTTTTTCAATTGCAAGGAAATGAGCGACCATCATTGAAGATGGATCCTGGATCGAAAAGCATCCAATTTCGTATTCGAGCATTTTCCCGAATTCATAGTCGCTTTTGGAGTAAAGAAAAGCGTGGGGAACAAAAGGATGCGGGGTTACCCTTGGAAAGCGAGAGAGAAATTCTTCCTCGCTCATCTTTCTTGGATTGAGCAATAACGCATGGACGGTTTCCTTTTCTTCCATCGCTAGCAGCAAGGAATCGATTTCTTCTTGGGGAAGATAAGGAGTCAGGGTATCCAAAAAATCCATGATTAGATTTTAGCAAATTAAATCGCATATGCCAGCGCGTGCGCGTTTGTTGTATGATAAAGCCATGAGAATGGTAGATATCATCGAGAAGAAGCGCGATGGGTTCCCCTTGACCAGACAAGAGATTGATTTTTTTATCAAAGGATATGTTGACGGAAGCATCCCGGATTACCAGGCTTCCGCCTTTACAATGGCCGTTTTATTCCGCGGCATGGATGAAAGAGAGATTGCCGATTTAACCGATGCGATGATGCATTCTGGCGATACGATCGATCTTTCTTGCATCGAAGGAATCAAAGTCGATAAGCATTCTACTGGCGGAGTAGGCGATAAAACTTCGCTTGTCGTTGGACCTTTGGTCGCTAGCTGTGGCGTTAAAGTCGTCAAGATGAGTGGCAGGGGTTTAGGCCATACGGGCGGAACTCTTGATAAGATGGAATCCGTTCCTGGCACGCGCATCGCTTTATCGGAAAAAGAATTCATCGATCAAGTCAATTCGATTGGTCTAGCCATTATTGGCCAAACCGCCGAAGTCGATCCGGCCGATAAGAAACTATATGCGCTGCGCGATGTCACCGGCACCGTCGAATCGATTCCTCTTATTGCGTCGAGCATCATGAGCAAAAAGCTCGCTGCTGGCAGCGATTGCATCCTCCTTGATGTCAAATATGGCTCTGGCGCTTTCATGAAAACGCTAGAAAAGGCCGAAGAACTCGCCAAAACCATGGTCGAAATCGGCAAACGCTTAAATCGCGATACGCGGGCGATCCTCACCGATATGGATCAGCCATTAGGCCTTGCTGTTGGCAATTCGCTTGAAGTTAAAGAAGCGATCTCTACCTTGAAAGGGAACGGCCCGAAAGATTTCGTCGAACTCGTCGAGAATGCGGCTTCCATTATGTTAATGCAAGCCAAAAAGGTTTCTTCTTTAGAAGAAGGTATCGCTTTAATCCGAAGCAAAATCAAAGACGGCTCCGGGTTAAAAAAACTTGCTGAACTTTTCGCCGCCCAAGG
>CAMOEH010000028.1 GCA_946612055.1 uncultured Bacillota bacterium
CTTGCAAAGGCAAAGAAGTTTTCTCCCCGTTATAACGTTTAGAAAGCATAACGAGGCCATTTTCTAAATCGCGCGGTCCGATTTCGATGCGAAGAGGAACGCCTTTCATTTCCCATTGGGCGAATTTCCAGCCCGGGGTGCGATCGCTATTATCGAGCTTGACGCGGATCTCTTTGGCTTCAAGTTCCGCCTTCAATTTCTCGCAGGCTTCCTTAACCAACGGATTTTCTTGGCGAATTGGGACGATGACAACCTGGATTGGGGCAACAAAAGGCGGAAGGACAAGGCCATTATCATCCCCATGGACCATGATGACCGCGCCTAGAAGGCGAGTGGAAACGCCCCAAGAGGTTTGATGAGGGGTCTCAAGTTTATTGTTTCTTCCCAAGAAGGAAATGCCAAAGGCTTCCGCGAACCCTTGCCCTAGATAATGGGTGGTTCCCGATTGAAGTGCTTTGCCATCATGCATCAAGGCTTCGATCGAATAAGTCGCGATTGCCCCGGCGAATTTCTCGTGTTCCGTCTTCCTTCCTTTAATGAAAGGAATCGCGAGGAGATCACGGCCAAGTTCGTCATAGACTTTGAGGATATCCGCGGCATTCTTTTCGGCTTCTTCCCTGGTTTCGAATAAGCAATGGCCTTCTTGCCATAAGAATTCAGCACCGCGTAAGAAAGGACGGGTCGTCTTTTCCCAACGGACAACCGAGCACCACTGGTTATAGATCTTCGGAAGATCGCGATAAGAAGACACCAAGCGCTTATACATATCCGAGAACAAGACTTCGGAGGTCGGGCGGATGATCAAAGGATCGCTTAATTCCTCTCCGCCTCCATAAGTCGCGACCAAGGTTTCGGGAGCAAAGCCTTCGATATGTTCTTTCTCTTTATTAAATAAAGAAGAAGGGATGATCATCGGGAGATAGACGTTGCTAGAGCCATGCTCTTTGAAACGTTTATTCAAATAGTTCTGGATTTCCTCCCACATCGCATAGGAATAGGGAAGATAGTCGATGAAGCCTTTCACCGAACTATAATCCATCATCTCCGCTTTGCGGCAGACGTCGGTATACCATTGAGCGAAATCTTCGTCTCTAGACGTAATCGCGTCGTTTTTGTTTTGCATTGCCATAAATGCCCTCACTTTCTAAAAATCGCCGATTCGTTTAATCGATTTGCTGGGAATTGGCTGGATCATCGGCTCGTATTTGGCGAAGGATTCCGAAGAGATATAACGGACGCCCGAACGGACGATGAGCTCAATGGCAGGCCAACCTTCGATATCGGTGGCGATGATCATCTTTTTGTATTTCAATAGCTTTTCGACTAAGGCGTGGAGCTGGGAACGGATCTTCGTATCCATCTCAGATGCGCTTCCTGCGAAAGAGAATCCGCAAACAAAATAATCGAAAGAATCGTATATCGGGGATTGCAAGGTCAATTCGCCTCCATTAAGGAGCAACGCCACTTCATATCCTTTGGCTTTGATGGAACGAAGGTCTTCGATGAGGTAATCCGATCTTGCCGCGTCGAAATGGGCGTGGATATCGCTTTGCTTGAACAAGAAGACGATACGCGCCTCTTTGGCTTTCGCGATATGGGAGAAGACGGTAAGCATATAGCCACGTTCAGAAATGCGGACGGGGAAGAAAAGAACTTTCTTCTCGCCACCGCTTTCGTTAACGAAGATCGGAACGGTATTCCTGGCAATCGTTGAGAATAGCTCGCGGTCATCTTGAGTTCTTGTCGCATAATCTTTCAATTCGTCGATCGATTCAAAATAGGTATCGCTGGGGATCGCCTTGGTGAAATAGCCAAGGACCTTCTTCTCATCCACCGAATAGATGGGTCGGAATTGATAAGTCAAACGCTTGTCGTTAATGATGCGTTCCACCTCGGTTCGATAGGCGGATTCGTTGAAGTTACTCATCGATTCTTTTCCTTTTTCATAGAAAAGGACGGGCTGCTTCTCTTCGAAAGCCATTTGGGCAGCTCTTCTCGCGCTTTCGGCGATCTTATCGGCATCGCCAGGGAAAAGGTGGTTTTCCACGACCCCTGCCCTCACTTCGATTTTGGTCGAAAAACCATTTAAGGAAAGATAACGGTTGATGGCGTTTAATCCGCTTCGAGCAAGATAAAGTGCTTTGGCTTTTTCGGTGATATGAAGATCAGAAAGAAGAAGTTCATTCCCAGAGCACTGGAGCAAATAGCCTTTTCCATAGGCTAACGGAGAAAGGACGTTTTTGGTCTGGTTGAAGATGAAAGGATCAATTTCTTTGTCCTTGTCGGTGATTTTCTTATAGCCTAGACGGAAAACAATCGTCGCGCCTCTACGCTTGGAGGAAGAAGAAATGCCAGAGGAAAAATCCTTCATCGTGGCTAAGCCATGGGTCGAATGGGAAGAAGACCCCCTGCTAGCAGCCATGTATTTGAGTTGATAGGACTGAAGATGGATAATTCCTTTTTCCCGATCGACCGAATCGACTTGAAGCATCGAGAAATATGGACGCCTCGTTTTC
>CAMOEH010000029.1 GCA_946612055.1 uncultured Bacillota bacterium
GAAAGAGAATAGGAACAAAGCAAACGCAGGAAATCCTTCTCCTTAGAAAGAGATAGAGAGATTTCCTTCATCGCTTCTAGGCAAGGAAGGCGGTCCTTTTCTTCCAAAAGGGAATAGAGGGCAAGAGCGTATTGAGAAGCAATTTCGCCAATCATGCCTTGCCCTCCTTATCCAAATTCGACACAAAATCCTCCACCAAGCGGCGGTTATCCTCTTCGGAGACTTCTCTCCCGAGGATCTTGTTGCTAGCTTGCAAAGCAAGATCGACGATCTCGCCTTGGAGTTGCTCTCTAGTCTTTTCTTTCGCGGCTTCGATTTCCAAATCGGCTTGCCTTCTTTTTTCTTCGGAAGCAAGCTCGGCTTCGGAAAGAATCCTCGAAGCTTCTTTTTCGGCTTGCGCCTTGGCCTCGGAGATAATCCGCGATGCCTCTTCTTTGCCTTCTAAGACGATTTGATCTTTCCTCTCATAGGCTAAAGCAGCTTCTTTTTGCTTGTTCGCGGCGTCTTCTAAGGTAGAAGCGACGTAATCTTTCCTCTTTTGGAGCATCTTCCTTACTGGCTTATAAGCCAAGAAGATGACAATGAGGATAAGCAAAATGAAGGCGATCAGCTGAACGACGAAGTCCCAGATGCCCTGCGGGAAGACCTTTTGGATGAAGTCGTTATCCGAAAAGGGTGAATCCCCGGGAGTGGCCTCGAAATCGTAAGAGCTAGAAGCGTCCGCTAGCGACAGGATGTTGTGAATCAACCATCCAATCCCCATGGCGATTAGGCTTTCCCACCAAGAACGAAGATGATCAAGATGGCGATGATCAAGCCGTAGATACCGCAGGATTCATCAAGCGCGACGGAAAGAATCATCGTCGACTGTAATTTCCCAGCTTGCTCGGGGTTGCGGGCCATGCCATCGATTGCGTGGCAGCAGATCCATCCTTCGCCGAGGGAGGAGAATCCGCCCGTAAGAATGGCGATGCCAGCGCCGATCGCGACGAGGCCGATGTTGTTGCTGACGGCATCCGCGAGGGCGGGAAGGAACTTTAAGATACCCATATGTTACCTCCTATGGAATCGTATCTATTCTTAACCTCGGTTTACTTGACCCGCTTCATTCATCGCCGCGTCTTCGGGCATTTCCTGCCCGATCCAGACGGCGTTTAAGGAAGCGAAAACCAAGGTTTGGATAAACCCAGAGAATAAGCCAAAGTAAAGGTTGAGCACCGCGATCGGAATTGGGGCAAGGAAAATCTGCCCAGCGGGGCCCATGAAAGAGAAGATCATCAACGATAGGCGCTTAAGCACCCATCCGATCAAGCCGATGATGACGCTGCCAGCAAGGCAATTGCCGAACATACGAAGCGAGGTGGAGATGATCGGAGTCCACATCGTGATCAAATTGATGGGAAGCCAGAAAGGAACCGGCTCGATATAACGATGGAAATAGGAGAAATGCTGATAACGCAAAGCCGTGACTTGAATCAAGGTGAACATCACTAACGAAAGTGTGAAGGGAACTACAAGGTAATCGATGACCGAGGGGAAACCCGTCAAAGACCACGTGAAGGCCAAGAACAAATAAACGAATAGCCCGAGGAAATATCCTGGCCAGGAACGAGGCTTTCTTCCCATGATGCCTTCGGCCCAATTCTCGATGGTATCGACCCCAATTTCGGCAAGAAGCAAAATGCCTCTAGGGGCTTTTAAAGGATCGGCCCGACGAGCCTTGATGCCGATGATAATCGCGACAATCGCCACGATAACCATGATGGCAAGAGAAGAAATAAGAGGTCCCGTCAAACGGAAAGAAAGATCCTTGAGATTTTCCATCATGTCGGCAAGAGGATTTGACGAATAGATGGTATTCATGCTTTCTTCCTCTTAACGCGACGATAAGAAACGACAAGGAGCACGATATTCATCGGCATGTATCCCGCGAATACCGTCCAGAAATTAAGCCAGATTACGGGTTCGTTGTATTTAAAGGTAAGCAAAGCTCCGGCCACTAGTCCCGCTCCATAAACAAGCAAACGGACCGAGCCGAAAGCGATGGAAAGGAACCCCCTCGTCTTATTGGGATTATCTTGATCGAACATGACCGATGCCCCAAAAGCAATGGAAGCATAGGCAGCGATTTCAATGACCGAGCCTAATAGCCATCCTAAGGGCACGCCCGGCTGCGAGAAAAAGAAAAAGGGCACAAGGCAAAGGAAGACGATCAAAGCAAGGGAAGTTAGTAAGAGAATGTTCCGGCGATTTTCGTCTTGATTCTTATACCACTGGATGAGTCGCATGCCGATTTACCGATAGGTTAATTATACGCGCAGTCCACGCGAGGACAAATAAGAAAAATCCCAAATCTTTTTGAAAGCGGAACGAACGCATTTCCTGCATTGCTCTCTTGCAATGAAAGCCCTTACATATTAAGATAATCGGCCGCCCATAGGAGGAAAGATATGTCCTTTACGTTAAATTTCGGAAATGAAAGCAAAACCTACGAGGAAAAAATCTCGTTGAAAGATATCTTGTCGTTAAGTGATTCGGACCACCGCATCATCGCCGCGAGGGTCAATAATCGCATCCGTGACCTCAATTATGAAGTCTATTATGATGCCGACATCGAATTCTTGACGATCAAAGATCGCGACGCGATGAAAGTCTATGAAGCCTCGCTTCGCTACATCGTCGCCATGGCTTTTGCCCGTTGCTACCCCAATTTGAAGATCCGCTTTGCCTATAACGTCTCGAGAACGATCTCGATTCATCTTCTCACTCCTGGGGTCACCGCCACCACCGCGATGCTTATTAAAATCAATCACGCCATCGACGATATCATCCGCGAAGATCTTCCTTTAAAGCGCATCATCGTTTCTAACGAAGAAGCCAAAGCCATCTTCGAGGAAAGAGGATTCGACGACAAGCTAGACATCCTTCCTTATCGGCCCGAGCGAACCGTGCATCTATATTCCTGCGGGGAATATCTCGATTACATGTATTCCTTGATGGTTCCAAGCACCTCTTATATCAAAGAATATAAATTGAGGCTATACGCCCCTGGATTCTTGATTCAATATCCCCGTGCCGAGGCTGGCGGAATTATCCCCGAATTCGAGGATGCCCCATCCCATTTCCGGGCTTTGAAAGAAAGTCACGACTGGGCCAAAATCATTGGGGGTGACCGCGTTTCTAGCGTCAATAATGAAATCAAAGGCAATGGTCCTATTGATTTTATCAATACCTGCGAAGCCCGTCATAATCGAATGCTATGTGAACTAGGGCAATTGATCGAAGACGAAATCGACCGCATCTCCTTAATCTGCATCGCCGGCCCCTCTTCTAGTGGCAAGACCACCTTCGCCAACGGTCTCCGCATCGAACTTCTTTCTCGTGGCATCCGCCCTGTCCGCATCTCCTTGGATGATTACTATCTTCCCAAAGACAAGATTCCTCTAGGTGAAGATGGGGAACCCGATTTGGAATCCATCGACGCTTTGAATATCGAGCTTTTCAATCAGAACATGCTCGATTTAATCAACGGAGAAACCGTCACCTTGCCACGATTTGATTTCCAGCTTGGCAAATCCGTTCCGGGAAGAACACTCCGCGTTGGCCAAAATGAGCCAATCATCATTGAAGGCATACACGCCCTCAACGAAAAGATGACAATCGATATCCCGAAAGCGAGTAAATTCAAGATTTTCATCTCGCCTCAGGCCCAGATGAACTTAGATGACCACAACCCGATCTCCCTTACCGATCTTCGTTTGATTCGCCGCATCGTCAGGGATCATAAATTCCGCAACGCCTCTGCCGAAGAAACCATTGGCATGTGGCCCTCCGTCCGCAAAGGCGAATTCCGCTGGATCTATCCAACGCAAGAGCAAAGCGACTACGTCTATAATTCCATGCTCTCTTATGAGCTTCCCGTCTTGAAACGTTTCGCGATGCCTTTGCTACAAAAAATCGATAAAGAATCGCCGTATTACCCCGTTGCTGTCCGTTTGATGTCGATGCTCAAATACTTCATCGAAATGGATGACAAATGGATCCCGAGCAATTCCTTGATGAGGGAATTCATCGGGGGAAGCTGCTACGCGGACGTGTAATAATTGCCGCAAACGAAAAGGCCTTCATTGGCCTTTTTAAATTTGTTGATAAATTGCCCACGACTGATTGGTGCTGCCGTCTTCTTCGGCTATTAGCTCAATTTCTTCCGTAATCGAAGAAAAATCCTCATTGAAAATGTAATAGGGTGGGTTTCCCATCGGCCAAAGATCGGGGGAAAGGAAGCTTTGATGGAAGATCAACACATTGGCCGACCACAAAGAACAGCCTATCCCTGCCGCATCATCGAATTGAATTTCGTAATTCAAAGCGAAAAAGCGTTCCGTACTTTTGCCAACCTCATACCAAAAGAAACGGGCCGTTCCATCTTTGTGCAAATTAAGACGGACGTTTTCCTTGTCTTCGTGGCATAAATGGGCATAAGTTATCCGATAACTTGATTCTAACGTCAATGGCGCAGCTTCTTTTTCGTTTTCTTTAGGGGAAGAACATGACGAAATAGCGAACACCATGAATGCCATTAGAAGAACTTTCGAAGGAAAACAACAATTTCTATTCATATCCCCTCCCTAAGTAAGTAGGAGCGTATTTATTGTTTGGCGAACTGATCTTGAATACTCAGAACCAAAATTGCTTAATACCGTTAAATCAAACCAACGTTCAGAAGATGTTTTGCCATCATAGATACTCAAAACAGGAACCCGATAATATATAGTGACTGGCTGGTTAATGCCTGGAACATTGTAATATGTCGGAGCATCATAAACGCGATAACCAGTCATCATCATGCCATGATCATGATAGTAAACATCGCCTCCGGTGTTAAATTGCACCGGCCTATTGTTGTCGATTTCATTCTTCAAAAAATTCAGAGAGAAAGTTTCGTAATGAGTAAAAGTCCCAAAATATCCAAAAGAAGAAGCCACATGTTCGAAAGCGTATTTTGTAATTGTATCACCCATTCCGCCACCATAATACCCCGCAGTTACAGCTTCATTATTAACGGCAAAATAAATATGATGCACAAAATGAGGACCGGAAAAACGAGGTTCATAGCCATGGCTATCGTAAGAGGAATACATATTACAATTAGCAGCATCCACAGGAATGGAAGACGCGTAATTTGGGAGACCGTTGAA
>CAMOEH010000030.1 GCA_946612055.1 uncultured Bacillota bacterium
GTCTCCTCCTTGAAGGAAAAGGAAATCGAGGAAGTCTTCGGCGAATTCAAGAAAGAAGTCAGCGAAGGGAAATTGCTTGAAGACCTTCTTATCGAACTTGGCGCGGCGACAAGCAAAAGAGAAGCCCGCACCTTCATCACCGGCAATTCCGTTTCGCTTAATGGAACCAAGATTACCGATCTAACCAAGGTTATTAGCAAAGATGACGCCCTTTATGGACGCTATCTCATCCTCAAACGGGGCAAGAAAAATTATTACCTCGGCGAATTGAAATAACCTCGATTCTCCCTACCGGCCTAAGGCCGGTTTTTTCTTCTTTCCAATGGAAACTGTAAATGTAAAAAATGGTTTATAAACAATTCTTCTTAAAGAAAAGAAGAAACGGGTGGATAATAGACCTAATAAAGGAGTCTATTTATGGCTAGATCCCCCGAGAAAGAACAACGCATTTTGCGTCATCGAGGCTTAAAGAACTTTATGCTGTGGTTTTTTGGTTTCCTCTCCTCCTTCATCATCACCGGAGGAGCGGTGGCCATTGCCGTTGGCGTCATCCCACTAGGAACCTATGTGAAAAAAGACGAGGATTATTTTTCGGATGAAGTCGCGAAAAAGTCCCTTTTGCAGGCGCTTTTTGGCATTCAAGAATCCAAGCTCAACGATTTCCCCATCGTCAGTAAGTTCTTGAACGATTTCATCACGAAGAGCAAACTCGACCGTTATATCAGCGTCGATTTCTCTTCCTTCGAAGACAAGAAATTCTCCGAGATCAATTTTGAATCCCTTTTCCGCGAATCGGTGAAAATTGTCGCGACGATAAACTCCTTAGGCGTAAGCGATATGCTTGGGGATTTAGGGAAACTTTCTGCCTTCACGGATTGGGAAGTTGTGACCGAAACCGTTGACACGTCCTCCTCCGAATTCAAGCCCGCTCTTTATTATTACACGGTTGATGTCGATGTTTATGAGCGCGCTTATGACGATGAAAAGAACCTCGTCGAAGGTGCGGTGGGGCAGACTCTTTATTACCCGGCTCTATCGGATATTCCCATCCCTGATATGCTTCAAATCGTCGGGGCCCGTATTTCGACTTCTAAAGCCAAATCGCTGCTTTCCGTTTTCGGGATGAGCGAAGATTCGATCGTTGGGAAAATCGTCGGGGATCGCACCATCCAGGAGATGGGAGCCCTCACTGCCGACGAAATCAAACTCATCGATGTCCTCGAATATAGCGAAGAAAATAAAATCATCTTCGATATCCTTTGCGAAGCCGCGGTATTAGAGCCAGGAGAAGAGGCTCCAACCAAAGACACCTTGAATCTAGGCCATCTTGAGAATATCGATATCGATTCCGTCCATCTTACTAGCGTCGTCGCGAAAACGGCCGAAAACGAATCCTTCTTCCAAGAGATTGCCGATGCCGTTGGCAAAGATAACCCAGACGATGTCGTCATCGGCGATGTCAAACATGCCGATAGCGATCGCATCAAACTCGAAAACGTTCTTCCTTATGATGGGGAATCGCAACATTTCTATGACATCCTTGAGGATGCCTTAGGAAAGACCCACGAAGAATTGACGATCGGCGATCTATCTTCTTTGGATTCCTCGGCCATCGATGGCGTTTCTATCGACACCATCGTCCCCCATACCTCGGCTAACGATGCCTTATATAACGTTCTTCTTCAGGTTTATCCTGGCCACACCGAAGACGAACTTACCGTTGGCATGCTATCAACTTTCTCGACCGGAGCGATCAAACTTGTGACCGTATTGCCGGCAACCGCGAATAACGAAAAACTTTATGAAGTTTTAGCCGACGTCACCGGCAAAGCCGTCGATGAAATCGTCGTCAGCGATTTGCAAACCTTTAATACCAGTAACATCCATCTTTCCTCGGTTTTGGATCCTGCCCTCCCGGAAAATAACGATCTTTATAAGATCCTCACCGATGCAACCGGCTTAGCTGCTTCCGATATCACGCTAGGCTCCATCAGCGGGCTTGATATCAACAATATCCACCTTAGCACCGTCTTATCTCCTGGAAGCGGGTCGAATGTCTTGGATACGTTATTAGAAGATGATTCGGTCACCTTGGGCAATCTTTCCAACAAATTGAATGACCTCTCCCTCTATTCGGTCTATGGCAAAGAATGCTTCGTCACTTCCGGAAGCGGAGATGCCTACACCAAAACGACAGTCGGCGGCAAAGATGCCTATGTCTATGATCCTTCTGGCACCTATTTCATTTCTCCTGATGCTGGCATTTGGCTCATCATGTGCTTCGATGCGACAACTGATCCCTCGACGGGTAGAGCCACCCAATATGTCGCTGCCGATACGACGATGAATGCATTGGAAACCAATTCCTCCTCGTTGACTTCGAAAATCCAGAACACGACGATTTATCAATTGATCGCCGCGGGGATGATTCAAGATTCCGGAACGCTGAATCCAAATTTGAAGAAACTTACCCTCCAGCAAGCGATCGATTTGGCTAACTCCATTGCCTAATCCCAAAAAAGCAAAAGAAAAGACCCGAGTTGCCTCGGGCCTTTTTGTTGCAAGCATCAGAGCAAGCGGTTGTAGTATTCGATGATTTGCGATTCTTGGATTTCCATCGCGAGCTCGTTGCGTTCGGGAAGTCTTTCGAAGACGCCAGAGAATTTCTCGGCATCGACTTTGACGAATCCAGCAGTGGCGGGATTGGTCTCAAGGGCTTCTTTCACCACTTTGAGGGGCGAGGTTTCTTTCAAGCTGATCGTGTCGCCAACGGAGCAAAGATAGCTCGCGATGTCGACTTTCTTCCCGTTGACCAAGATGTGGCCGTGGTTGACGAGTTGTCTAGCCCCGGCGCGGGTGCGGGCGAATCCCATACGATAAACGAGGTTATCCAAGCGGCTTTCCAAGATGCGGAAGAAGGCCAAACCAGTGACGGTCGGTTCTTTCTTCGCAAGGACGAAAAGACGACGGAATTGACGTTCGTTCACACCATAGAGGGTCCTGAGCTTTTGTTTTTCCAGCAATTGGACGCCGTATTCGGAAGTTTTCCTCTTGCGGTCTTGTCCATGCTGCCCAGGGCCATAAGGACGTTTCTTGAGTTCTTCGCCAGTTTCAAGAGTCGAAAAACCAAGACGACGGGATTTTTTCCAGTTGCTTCCAGTGTACCTTGACATATGTGCTCTCCTTTCTTTGCGTTAACAAAGTCCGAAGCGCTTCTTCCATCTTCCCGGGTGTCTTTCCTTCAGCCCAAGTAGCAGAGGGCTTACTCTTTTTGGATAGACGTCAGGCGGAAGCGTAGAGGCGTGCTGCTTTATTTACGCGAGTAATAATATACGCGTGCCCCCTTTCGTTTGCAAACGATATTTTTTAATCAAGGTGATTTAAGAGGTTTGGACAGGAGATTTTAACGAAAAAGTAACTTTTTCGAGTCTCTCTCTTTCGCGCTCTCGCGCTAGCGTGTTATATTATTGTCGTTATGCTATACCCTGTTTTGTTATCTACCGGCGCAACCGTCGGAATCATCGTAGGCGTCGCGGTCGTGGTCATCGTCGTGGCAGTCATTCTCTATTTGACCCTATTTTCCTCGATGCGATATAAGAAACAAGTCCGCGATTTATCGCGCCGTTTCGAATATTTGCATGCCTTGCTTTATGGCCAGGATTCCCAATACATCAAGCGAATTGAGATCATTTCTCTTACCAATTTGCTTTATGTGGATACCCATATGGCTTTCAATAAGCGCTTCAAAGATATCCGCGATAAAAGCGACGCTGCCGCTCAAACGGCTATCAACAATCTCAAAGATTTGCTTACCGAAAGAGATTACAAGACTTTGAAATCCGTAATTCCGACGGTCAAGCAGACGCTTGAATCTTACGATAAAGAAGTTAACGCCCTTAACGATGCCCTCCTCACGATCATCAAACCGGAAGAAGAATGCCGTCAGCAATCTCTTGCCTTAAAAGAAGAGCTTCGCAAAATCAAACAGGATTATTACGTCAAACAAGCCGATTTAAGTTTGGTGTCGAATTCTTTCGAAACCGTCTTCAAGAAGATGGAAGAGCAATTCAAGAATTTCGAAACCTTCGTCGAAAGCGCTCAATATGAAGACGCCAAGGCGATGCTTCCTAAAATCGAAGGCCTCATTAAAGAACTTGGGGCCGACATTAAGGTCCTTCCCAATCTTTGTATCGCGATTCAATCCGTCATCCCCGAGAAAATCGTCTCCTTGGAGAATCGTTACGATGAAATGATCCATGACGAATACCCGCTTCATCATTTCATTAGCCGCGACGATATCGAAGGCTTGAGGAAACAACTCGAAGCCATCGCGACCCGTTTGCAATCGTTCCAACTTAATGGGGCACAACAAGAACTCGATGGCATTTTGGCCCGCATCGAAGAATATATGGAATCCTTCCAAAAGGAAAAAGAGGCCAGACATGTATTCGAAACCGAATGCGATGGCATCTATGCCGAAGATACCGCGATCGAAAAGAAATACATCCGCCTTTGCAATTCTCTTCCTGATGTGAAGAAGATCTACGTCATCCCGCCAGAGGTGCAATCGAATATCGACGGCATCAAAAACCTCATCAACAAGTCCGGCGCGACCAAGCGTTCTTTGGATACCTATATCCATTCGGGAACGAGGCAGCCTTATACGATCCTTGTCGAGAAGATGGAGACGCTCCAAGGGGAATCTAACCAAGCATCAGAAGCAATCGATGCTTTCAATCGCTATCTCTATTCCTTGAAAGAAGATTCCGAAGAAGCGGTAGAAGCCGTGAAGACTTATTATGGCAAAGTCAAAAGCGCCGAATATCTCCTTCCCCAAATTGAGCTTCCTGCCGTAGAAGAAAAATACGCTGAGAAGATCTCTTCTCTTTATGAGAAGATGGATGGCGTTTATAAGGCGTTACGCACCTTGCCAATCGATGTCGAGGAAGTCAACAAAGTCATCGCTTTGATCCGCGAAGAAGGCGAGCATCTTTATCACGACGTCAAAACCGATTACGAGCAGATGCTTCTTTGCGATGCTTCGATTCTCTATGCCAATAGGGAAAGGCGCAATCTTGCTGAAGTGAACCATTTCTTGCTCATCTCGGAAGAGCTTTATTTTAAGGGCGATTTCAAACGTTCCTATGAGGAAACGACCGCACTGGTCAAGCGATTAAGAGGCGAAGAATGATGATCTATTTTGATCACGCGGCCACGACCGTGCCTTTTTCGGAGGCCCTAGAAGCCTTCTCTTCTGCGTCAACCGAATTCTTTGGCAATTCCAATTCTAAGCATGACGTAGGTAGAAAAGCCTCGCGCCTATTAGAGGAATGCCGTCAAGAGATTTTGGATTTGCTCCACCTCAAAGCAACCCACAATCTTTGCTTCACTTCTGGAGCTAGCGA
>CAMOEH010000031.1 GCA_946612055.1 uncultured Bacillota bacterium
CCTGGGCTTGTTTTCTGCGACAGAAAGAAATTCTTCTTCCTCGGATAGCAAATCGATCCGTTTCTTTCCGATTAACAACTCAACCTCTTCAGGAAGGCGACCATAAATATCGCGAATCTTCCTTTGGAAGCGGAGCAAGTCTTTTTCGTTTTTGGCTTCTTCTAACGATTGGTAAAGTTCTAGCTTATCCGACTTATCGGCATAATCTTGAGGAATATAGGCATCGAGATTGAAAAGCTTTTTCGGAACCGGGGGAGGGGCTTCAAATCCGGTCTTTTTTGCTTCCACCGCTTCATTAAGCAATTTGAGATATAGATCAAGGCCAACCGAATCGATGAACCCCGCTTGCTCTGGACCAAGAATATCGCCAGCGCCGCGAATCATCAAATCGCGTTGAGCAATCTTATAACCAGATCCAAGTTCGGTGAATTCTTGAATGGCCTTTAATCGTTTGACGGCGTCTTCTCGCATTTCTTTATGCGGCTTATACATCAAATAGGCATAGGCGATGCGATTGCCTCGACCAACGCGTCCTTTAATTTGATAAAGCTGAGACAACCCAAAATGATCTGCCTCCTCTACGATGATCATATTCGCGTTGGGAATGTCGATGCCGTTTTCAACAATCGAGGTGCAAACCAAAACGTCGATATCGCCATCATAGAATCTGGACATAACATCTTCGACGTCGTTTTTGTCCATCTGTCCGTGGATAACGCCAATAGAAGCCGAAGGCACCGCTCTAGCAAGTTTCGCAGCTCGGTTATAAATCGTCGCAACTTTGTTATGGACATAGAACACCTGTCCTTTTCGGGCCAATTCGCGTTGGATGAGCTCGACAACCACATCTTCTTTAAAAGGGGTTACGTAAGTCTGAATCGGCATACGCGAAGATGGAGCCGTATTGATTTCTGAAAGTGGACGAATGCCAACCAAAGACATTTGAAGCGTCCTTGGAATGGGTGTTGCGGAAAGCGTTAATACATCCACGTTCCGCTTCATTTCTTTGATTCGTTCTTTTTGCTCGACGCCAAAACGCTGTTCTTCATCCACGTTCAATAGACCCAAGTCCTTGAATTCGATTTCTTTTGATAAAAGGCGTTGGGTGCCGATGACCATATGGATTGATCCAGACGCGATTCCTTCGATTGCTTTGTTTTGTTCTTTATCAGGAACTAGACGTGACAATAGGGCCATTTTCACGCCATAGCCAGCGAAGCGATCGGTAGCAACTTCATAATGTTGCCTTGCTAGCAAGGTGGTTGGGCACAATATGGCAACTTGTTTCCCGGAAGATATGGCTTTAAAGGCGGCGCGGAAAGCCACTTCGGTTTTACCGAAACCGACGTCACCACACAAAAGGCGGTCCATGATTTCCGGCTTTTCCATATCGGCTTTAATCTCAGCAACGGCTTTTTCTTGATCCGGAGTCAAAGGATGGGGAAATTCGTTTTCGAATTGGAACTGCAATTCGTCATCAGGCGGGAAAGCACATCCCTCTAACTTAGTTCGGTCTCCATATAATGCGATCAAACGATCGGCCAATTCGTTAATGCGTTCTTTGATTTTGGCTTTTCTCTTACTCCATTCGCCCGTGGACAAATGAGAAAGTTTTGGGGTCGCGCCTTCTCTTCCCGCATATTTTCTAACAAGACGGAATTGCTCTAAAGGGATATAGAGATATTCGTTCCCAGCATAGGCAACGTGGAGGAAATCTCGATGCACGCCATCGACCAAAATGGTTTTAATGTCCAAAAATTGACCGATGCCGTTATATTCATGGACAACGTAGTCGCCGGGTTTCAGGTCTTCATAAGAACGAAGAATCGTTGCATCCTTAAATCGTGATGTGAAGCGCGAAGATAAGCCTTTGTTTCCGAAAAGATCGCTTGAAGAAAGATAGGCGATTCCTGTTTCTGGTATTTCAAAGCCTTCCGACAAACTAACTTCAGAAAAAGCTAGGTTTCCTTTTGGAATATCAAAGCCTTTAACGGTTTCAAACGGAAGTTTCAAATCTTCCAAGAACCCTTCAACGGTATTCCTTTGCCGTGGATCAGGAAGGGCGAGGATAACCTTTTTACAGGTCGATAAATAACTTTGAATCGTCGGGGCAATGGATGCGATGCTTTTCCCAGCGGCGGATATTTTATGAACGGAGAAGATGCGGTCATCGGATTTCGTCGCGAATTGTTTGGAATAGATGACGCGTTGGCCGTGCAAGGCATCTCCCTCTTCCATATATTGCTTTAATCCGGTGATGGCTCTTGCTTTATAGAAGAGCTCTCCAAAATATTCGTGGGCCTCGTTTTTCAAAGAAGTGCAAGAAGAGACAAATTGTTCTTGATTGGTGATATAGACCGCTTTTGGGGAGAAATAATTCAAGACGGAAAAGGCCTTCCCCAATGCGAATCCGTAATATTTGTAAAGAGAGGATTTGTAGTTGTGATAAACGAACTCTTCAAGATCTTCACCAAGGTGCTCGCTTAAAAGTTTTCCCACATCTTCCGGAAGCTCTTTTTGGCTTTCAAGGAGATTGGCTTTTGCTCTTACCGCGAAATCGGATAATTCATCATCATTCAAGAAGATATCGCTAGCCGGGAGGATGACACATTCTTTGAGTTGATCTTTCGATTCTTGAGAAGACAAATCAAAGGTTCGAATCGATTCCACCTCATCCCCGAAAAATTCAATTCGCAAGGGATGGAGATAAGAAACGGAATAGATGTCTAAGATGTCGCCACGAGAGGCGAATTGCAAAGAATGTTCGATTTTGTTTTGGGCTTCGTATCCAATCGAAGAAAGGATCTGCTTCAATTGCGACAAATTGTAGGTTTCTCCAACCTTAATATGAATGGTTTCCTCAGCAAATCGCGCAGGATTTGGCAAGAAACGCAATATGGCAGAAGGATGAGTAACAAGAATCTTTTTGCGGGGTTTTTGCAATTCTCCTAACGCATATAAACGCTGGGCTAACAATTCGCGGCTAGAAGCAAGGGAATCCGCCCGCAAAAGTTCATCGTTTGGAAAGAAAACAACGTCTTCTTCCTCTAGAAAATTAAGGAGGAATTCATAAAGCCTTTGGGCAGAATATTGGTTGCTAGCAACGATAGCGTAATCATCAGGATTTGCTTTAAATTCGGTGGCGAACAATAGGCCTGTTCCTAACGTTTCTTCAACGACGAAAGACCCCTTTTTCGCCAAGAGGGGGGAGGTCAAATCAAGGTTTTTGATAACGTCGAATAAGGTCTTCAAAACGCCCTCCTAGTTATAATGGTTCATCGCATATTCAAAGCCATGGAGCAAGGCGTCGCGGATAGCCTTTGACGCTTGATCAATAGCTTCTTCAATTAGAGGCGCGGACTCTTTGCTGGGCTTAGTTAGAACCCAATCGATCCCAGTGCTTGTGGGCTCGCCAATCCCGATGCGGATGCGTTTGAAATCTTCATTGCCCAAATGCTGGATGATATTTCTCATCCCGTTATGGGCTCCGCTAGATCCGCTAGGACGAAGACGAATTTTGCCTTCGGGAATTGCCATGTCGTCATAAACAACGATCAGGTTCTCTTCCGGTATTTTGAAATAATCCATCAATGGGCGGATGAATTCTCCAGAAAGGTTCATGAAGGTTTCAGGTTTGGCCAAAATAACGGGTTCTCCAAATTCAGGTCTTCTGCAAATGCCATAGACCCCTTTGAATTGGGAATGATCAAAATCAACGCCAGCCATTTCAGCAAAACGGTCCAAAACCATAAAGCCCATGTTGTGGCGAGTGCCTTCGTATTGTTTGCCTGGATTGCCTAACCCAACAATCAATTTCATTTTTCTTCCTCAAGAGGAATAGCAGATAGCTTTTCAAGAACAGAGATAATCTTGGCAACGCCTTCCTTGTCGTAATATTCAAGAGGCGTGGTCTCAATAGACGCCATCATCTGTTTGGTTGAGTCGTTCGTGTTTGGATCAGCGAGGGTCGCGCGGATGGAATTTTTCATCATCAAACGATGGAAGAAATTCAATTTGGAAAAATCGAACGACCCTTGAAGCTGATAGAAACGAACGTGGTAGGGATAAAGATAATTTTGTTCGATTAAAGAATCGCGTCCTTCTTTAGAAGGAATCGCCATACCAACGGAAAAGATAATAACGTTTTTGTCTTTGATATCTTCATAGTGCTGGAAGAAATCGTTGATACCTTGGATATTGCCTCCCATAACCCAGCCACCGTAGATGACGGTATCAAAATCACGGATGATTTGTTTCCATTTTGCCCGCTTCAAAGGAAGAGCAAAACCGCCAACGGAATTGGCAATGTCCTCGGCATATTGTTTGGTAGAGCCGGTAGAAGATTGATAAAGAATTACGGTTCGCATAGCGAAAGAATAGTAACACAAGGGAGAGGAAAAAAGGATATACTTTGAACCATGAAAGCAAAGAATTGGTTCATCGATGCAGCCAAAGGAGCAGCCCTTGGCACCGGAATTCTTCCTGGTGTTTCGGTCGGAACGGTAGGAATTATCGTCGATGTCTATGACAAATTAATCGAATCAATCGCTGGGCTAAGGCGTAAATTCGGTCGCAGCTTTTTGATGCTGCTTCCCATTGCTTTGGGTTGTCTTGTTTCCGCGGTTGCCCTGCTTATCTTTTGGAAAAAGATTGTTTACCCCTATGCGCCTTTTCCTATTATTTGCGCGCTCGCTGGGTTCGTTATTGCAGGCACGTCCATCATAATTCAAGAAATCAAAAAGGAGCCTTTGAAGAAAACAGACTTCATTTTGGCGGGTGTTGGATTTGTCTTAGCGGCCGCTATCGGTTTGGTTTCCTTTTTGTCCGCGGCCGGTGTCATCAATATCAATCTCAATTTTGTTCCTGCCTTTGATTCTCCTTTTGACGCCCCTTGGATTTATGCCGTTGTTGTCGCAGTTGGGTTCGTGGCTGCCGTGGCATGTTTGATCCCTGGCATCTCCGGTTCGATGGTCTTATTCATTTTCGGACTTTATAACCCCGTCGTTGGGCTATTCTTATCCGATAGAGATAGCAATGGAAACATCATCCACTCCTCTATCTTTCATAATGTCAATAACAAACCGGTTTTTTGGGGTCAATTTATTTTGATCGTTGCTTTGCTAGTTGGGATTCTTCTTGGTTTCCTAATTACTTCGAGTGCGATGAAAAAACTCTTAGAGAAAAAACGCCACGCCACATTCGTCGTTGTCTTTGGTTTCGTAATTGGTTCTTTAGTTTCTATGTTTTTAAATAACGACATGTATGTTGTCTATACGAATAATGCAACCAATCAGTGGTGGCAATTCTTAATAGGCGGGGTGGCTTTAGTCGCGGTTTTGCTCGTAACCTTATTCCTATTAAAACGCAGAAAAAACAAAGTTAATTAAAAACTCGAATTAATGTCTTTAGTTTCGTCAATCAACCTCTTGACACTTTTTGGCAAAGGTCCATTATATGAGGCATGCCAAGAACCCCAAGTCAAAATAAAATAATTCGTGATGCCAGACGCGCCAAATTGCTTTCCCATGCACTTCGCGTCTTTGCCGTCAGGGGCTATGATGATGCCACGATCGACGACATCACCAAAGCCGCAAAATGCTCTCATGGGCTTTTCTACCATTATTTCAAATCAAAACCGATCGTCTTCCGTGCCGTTTTGGATGAAATTATTTTGAAAAGTTCCAGCCTTCCTCCCGTCAAGGAAGCTCTTGATGCAGGTGGAATTAAAGGGATCCGTGTCTTCGGAAATTATGCCGAACGGGTCATGAAGGCAAGCGAAAAGGATTATTACGTCCTTCGCATCGTCTCTAGTGCAGACGAACAAGAAACTCTCTCTGCCGAAGATAGGAAGGCCATGGATGCCTATAACCCCGTCCCGGCTCTCGTCACGATGGTCAAAGAAGGCCAGCAAGCAGACGCAGTCATCTCCGGTGACCCTGATGAAATCGCTTTAGCTTTCCGCGATATGATCATTGAAGGCATTCGGAGGAAAGGAAAAGAAGGGGCACGTGCAAAGGTCGTCTCCTCCGACGTCCTCGTTAATATGCTCTCGAAACGGCCCCAAAATTAACGGGCCGTTTTCTTATGCAAGAAACGAAGTATCCCTTTTAATTTGGGATACATTTTTTTATAACCGTTTTCGAAATAGTCTTGGTAAATGCGATGATTTTCTTCGTTTGGCTCGAAGCGATCGGTTACGCGAACCATCGCTTTAACGGCTTCTTCGGGGGTATGGAATTCTCCAATAGAAAGGAAGCCGGACATTGCCGCACCCAAAGAGGCGGTTTCGTTTGTCTGAACACGAACCACAGGCTTACCAAAAATATCAGCGGTGATTTGGCAAATTTCATCCGAACGGGAACCTCCACCCGCGATGCGAATTTCCTTGAACGTGGTCTTTAATTTCTTCTCAAAAGACTCGCTGACCTCTCTCATCTCATAAGAGATGCCTTCAATGATGGCTTTGTAAACGTGTTCTTTTGTCGTCGTATCCGAAAAGCCCGTGATCGTACCTTTGACTTCGGGTTTATCAAGTTGGGAGCCCCAATAAGGCTGAACCATGACCCCGTCGCTTCCTGGAGGGATAGAGAAAAGCTTTTTGTTATATTCTTCGGGGTTTGGATCAGAGACGACCAAATCTTCGATGTTCATCGCCCCGAATTCCTTTAGGAACCAGTTGATCATCCAATAACCGCGATAAATTTGGAAATCGAGGTTATATCGATCCGCCAATACGCTTGGATAAGACGGCAAGAAAGGGAAGGGATGAACGAATTTTTTGGATGTGGTTTCAATTGAGCATGCCGTGCCAAGAGAAATCGAAGCCATGGATTCGTTGATGACGCCACAACCTAAGGTCTCGCAGGATTTATCCGACCCGGCTGCATACATTTTTATGCCAGCAGGGATACCAGTTAAGCGAGACGCTTCTTCACTGATTTCTCCTAGAAGCGTTCCTTCTGGAACAAGTTCGGGAAGTTGATTTTTTTTCAAAGAAAAGACTTGACCCTGCAAATGGGTTTCTGGCTTTTTATACCAAGCCTTCTTTTGATAATCGAGCGGATAATGCCCCGTGAAATCAGAAGGCGAATCTTTTAATTGGCCCGTAAGGCGATAGATGAAATAAGTGGATAAAGAAACGTATTTATCGCAGCGCTTCCAATTTTCAGGTTCGTTTTCTTTGATCCAATTCGCCATCGTGCGGCGACGGTTGGCGTCGATCGTGGCACTTTTTCCAACCAAAGCAAACAAGAAACGCGAAAAGAAAGGAAGCTTCTCTTCACATTTTGCGTAACGCTGATCTAACCAAAGAATCATCGGACGAATGACGTTGCATTTTTCATCTAGCAAAACGGCAGAATCGCGGAAACACGTCATCGTGATTCCTTTTATTTTTTTAAGAAGATCGCTATGGTTTTTGGCTAACGCGTTGCTGGCTAAGCATAGGCAATCAAAATAATAAGAAGGGTCTTGCTCGGCATACCCGGGCTTAGGCGAAACATAAGCGGGTTCATAAGGCTTCTTTTCGCAGGCAAGCATATTGCCTTCCCGATCAAAAATAGCAGCCCTGACCGATTGGGTTCCGAAATCAAAGGTCAAAATTAGAGGAGAGTCCATAATAACGCCTCGCAGCACAGGAAAATAATACCCCAAAGAAAGGGAGAAAGAGAAATCGGTTTTTTTCCGATGGCGTTGCTTATAAGCAACTTTCGGCCTAAAATAGCACCGCTTGCAAAAGGAGAAAAACATGATCATTTCCCGAGCTCCGTTCCGCGTTTCCTTTTGCGGAGGAGGAAGCGATATCCCCTCTTTTTATGAAAAATATGGAGGATGTGTCCTCTCTACTTCCATCCGCAAATACGTTTATTTGGCCATTCACCAGGCTTTTAACAAAGACTCGATCACTTTGAAATATTCCAAAACCGAAGTCGTCGAAAATCCCGATGAAATCGAGCACCGCATTTTCCGCACGGTTTTGAAAGATTTCGGAACGAAAGGAATCGAGATTACCTCGATGGCCGATATCCCTGCCGGAACTGGATTGGGATCTTCTTCCTCCTTCACGGTTGCTTTGCTTCGCCTTTTGTATGCTTACGAAGGAAAAAGCGTTTCTTCCTATAAACTTGCCAAAGAAGCCTGCGAAGTCGAAATTGAAAAATTAGGAAATCCCATCGGCAAGCAAGATCAATTCGCTGCCGCTTATGGGGGTCTTCGTTATTACGAATTCCAGCCCGATGGATTCGTCAAAGTCGAACCCATCATCATGGCCCAATCTTCTTACCGCAAACTAGAAGATTCTTTGATGATGTTTTATACGGGCAAAGCCCACGATGCGAACGTCATTTTGTCTGAACAAAGCAAAAACATCGCTACCGTGCATGATAAAATCGAGGGAACGAAGAAGCTTTGTGAACTCACTCGTGAACTCAAAAAACATTTTGAAAATAACGATGTAGACGCCCTCGGGCCAATCCTTCATCAATCGTGGCAAATCAAACGGGATCTCGCCTCCAAAATCACGAGCCCCGTCATCGATTCTTATTATGAAGCGGCTATCAAAGCTGGAGCCACCGGAGGCAAATTGCTTGGCGCTGGAGGCGGAGGATTCTTGCTATTCTACGTTCCAAGCGAAGAAACCAAAACTAACGTCAGGAAGGCTTTAAGTGATCTGACGGAAATGCCTTTTGAACTCGATAATTCAGGATCATCCATTATTTTCGTAGGTTGATATGATTGCCTTAATTCAAGCCGGCGGAGCCGGGACGCGACTAAAAAACATCACTGGCGATCTTCCTAAGCCGATGGTTTCTGTCGGCGGAAAGCCAATTTTGCAGTGGCAAATTGAAAACCTTGTCCGCGATGGCGTAGAAGACATCTTCCTTGTCGTTGGGCCAGGAAAAGAAGTCATCCAAAACTATTTCGGCGATGGGGACAAATTCCACGCGCATATTTCTTATATTGAAGAAAATGAGCCGTTAGGAACCGGCGGAGCTTTGTATTACGCATCAAAAAAATTCCACGAAGATTTCATCCTCTGCTTTGGCGATTTGATGCTCGATATCGATTTCAAAAAGATGGTTGCTTTTCATAAGAAAAAGAAATCGATCATCACGACTTTTGCCCACCCCAATAGCCACCCCTACGATTCGGATATTTTGTGGGCGGATGCTCAGGGCAAAGTGCTCCGCATTTTCCCAAAGAAAGAGACACGTGACTTCTTTTATCGCAATTTGACCAACGCCGGAATCTATGTTGTTTCCAAAGAATTGTTATCCACTTTTTCTGAAATGGATCGACCGATGAAGCTAGATTTCGAAAGAGATTTGCTTTCACCAACATTGATGTTAGGAGGAGTTTATGCTTATCGCTCCTCCGAATACGTCAAAGACTGCGGAACCCCTGACCGTTATGAATCCGTCAATGCCGACATTAATAGCGGGGTCGTCTTTGCCAAAAATCTATCTCGACCCCAACGCTGCGTCTTCTTAGACCGCGATGGAACAATCAATCGATTCGGCGATTTCGTGACAACGCCCGACAAATTAGAGCTATTCCCCTATGCAGGAAAAGCCATCGCCCGATTAAATCGTTCTCCCTATTTAGCCATCTGCGTCACGAACCAACCCATCATCGCTCGAGGGGAAGCAGATTTAGAGACCCTCGACCAAATCCATGGCAAATTAGAAGTCGGATTAGGCAATGACGGCGCCTATCTCGATGATCTCTATTTTTGCCCTCACCATCCAGACAAAGGCTTCCCGGGGGAACGGGTTGAATACAAGATCCACTGCAACTGCCGCAAACCAAATATCGGGATGCTTTTAAAAGCAAAAGCAAAATATAACATCGATTTCGCTTCCTCTTGGATGGTAGGAGATACGCTTCAAGACGTCATGACCGGGATCAATGCCGGATGCAAAACGATTTTGCTTACCACGGGCGATCCTCGGCCAAGCAAAAAATACGAAAACGCCAAACCAGATTATATCTGCAAGACCTTGGAAGAGGCGGTTGATATAATCTTAGGCGAAAAGGAGAAATGATCATGAACTTCCGCGAAAAAATGGACCTTTATTATCAAAGGGAAAAAGAAGTCATCGACGCGTTAGACCGCAAGCAAATCGAAGAGACGATGGAATTCCTTTTCGATGCCTATGAAAAGGGAAAGACCATTTATGTTTTTGGCAATGGTGGCTCTTCTTCTGCTGCTTCCCACATGGTCTGCGATTTCAACAAAGGTGTCTGCTCCGAAGTCGAAAAGCGTTTCAACCTCATTTGCCTTAATGACAATTTGCCCACTTTGATGGCCGTTGCAAACGACATGGCTTTTGAAGACGTTTTTTATTATCAGCTTGAGAACAAACTCAAACGCGACGATATCGTTCTTGCCATTTCTGGTTCAGGCAATAGCAAAAACATTATCAAAGCCGTGACCTATGCCAAAAAAGTTGGAGCGAAGGTCATCGGGATGACGGGTTATGATGGCGGAAAGCTTTATCCCTTAAGCGATTATCACCTGCACGCTCCCGTCATGGATATGCAATTGACCGAGGACATGCATATGGTTTTCATCCATATGATGATGCGTTGCTTCTGGTTGGCCGTTATGGAAAAAGAGGGCAAAGAGCCCATCTACAAAATCAACAAATAACCAAGGAAGAAGGCGCGCCGAGTGGCGCGTTTTCTTTTTTCTCAACACTTTTTTGGCAATCCGATAAATTCTTGTTCTTAGAACAAGGCTCATTGTGATAGAATTTTCCCGTTGGGCAATAGCCCCATTGTCATTAGGAGGAAAAAATGGCAGATAAGAAATACGTCTATTCCTTCAAGGAAGCCCATGAAGCGAAATTGGGCAAGGACATCCTTGGCGGAAAAGGCTTCGGTCTTGCCGAGATGACCGCCGCAGGAGTCAACATCCCCGCCGGATTCACCATCTCCACCGAAGCTTGCACGCTCTATTACGAGAGCGGAAAACAAATTCCCGATTACGTGTGGAATGACATCGTGGCCCACATCCACGATATTGAAACCAAGAACAACAAATCCTTCGGTGGCGAAAAAGAAGGGGTCATGCCCTTACTCGTCTCCGTCCGTTCTGGTGCTAGGACCTCTATGCCTGGCATGATGGATACCATCCTCAACCTCGGCCTCAACGACGTGGTTGTCGAGAAGCTCGCGAAATTCGCCGGCAACGATCGCTTTGCCTGGGATTCCTATCGCCGCTTCATCTTGATGTTCACCAACATCGCCAAAGGCCATCCGCGTACCGATATGGACGCCATGCTTGATGAACTCAAGGAAAAGAATGGCTACAAACTCGATACCGAAGTCACCACGGAACAACTCAAAGGCCTCGTTAGCGAATACAAAGCCTATTACAAAAAGGTCTTCGGTGAAGACTTCCCCTCCGATCCTTATGTTCAACTTAAGGAAGCGGTCGCGGCCGTTTTCCGCAGTTGGGACAACCCCCGCGCCAACGTCTATCGTCAGATGAATGGCATCCCCTATGAATGGGGCACCGCCGTCAACGTCCAATCGATGGTCTTCGGCAACATGGGTGAAGATTCCGGCACTGGTGTCGCTTTCTCTCGTGACCCTGGCACCGGCGAAAAGAAGATCTACGCCGAATTCCTTCCCAACGCGCAAGGGGAAGACGTCGTCGCTGGCGTTCGTACGCCGCTTCATATCGACGAGCTCGCCAAGCGTATGCCGGAAGTCTACAAAGAATTCATGGCCACCATCAATCGCATGGAAAATTACTTCCACGATATGCAAGATATGGAATACACCATCGAAAAAGGCACCCTCTATTTCTTGCAAGCCCGCAATGGCAAACGAACCGCTCGCGCTGCTTTGAAGATCGCTTGCGATCTCGTTGATGAAGGCCTCATCGATGAAAAAGAAGCCGTCCTTCGCGTCGAACCGAAGCAACTCAATGACTTGCTCCACCCGACCTTTGATGAAAAAGACCTCAAGGCTCATGAACCCGTTATTCATGGCCTCCCTGCTTCTCCTGGAGCTGGCACTGGTGCCATCGTCTTCACCGCAGAAGAATGCAAAGAATGGCATGATGCCGGCAAGAAAGTCGTCCTCGTCCGTTCCGAAACTTCTCCGGAAGACATCATCGGTATGGTCAATTCTGAAGCGATCCTCACCGCTCGCGGAGGTATGACCTCTCACGCCGCTGTCGTTGCTCGTTCTATGGGCAAATGTTGCGTTGCTGGCGCTACCGAAATCGTTGTTAACGAAGAAGCCAAGACCCTCAAAGTCGGCGATCGCGTCTTCAAAGAAGGCGACATCATCTCCGTTAACGGCAGCACTGGCTTAGTCTATGAAGGAGCCATCAAGATGGTTCCGGCCGACCTCGGAGGCGACTTCGGACGTCTTATGGGATGGGCCGATAAATATCGCCGCTTGAAAGTCCGCGCCAACTGCAACACCCCCGAAGATGCCAAAAATGCCCTTCGCTTCTCTGCTGAAGGCATCGGTCTATGCCGCACCGAACGTATGTTCTTTGCCGATGACCGCATCCTCAATATGCGTTCGATGATCCTTTCCGACACCACCGAACAACGCGAAGCCGCTTTGGAAAGAATCCGCCCCTTCATGGTCGGTGATTTCTATGAGATGTATATGGCTAACCCCGATTCGATGGTTAATATCCGTCTCCTCGATCCGCCGCTTCACGAATTCCTCCCGGAAATCACGGACGAGAAGAACATCAAAGACATCGCTTCCAAACTCAATGTTTCGGAACAAAAAGTCAAAGATCGCATCAATCAGCTTCACCAAGCCAACCCGATGATGGGCTTCCGCGGCATCCGCCTCTGCGTCGCCTATCCGGAAATCTATGCGATGCTTGCTCGCGCGATCATCCAAGCCGCGATCAAGGCCTCCAAAGAACTCGGACATGATGTCGAACCCGAAATCATGATCCCGCTTGCTGGCGAATATAAAGAATACATGTGGGCGAAGAAAACCGTCGTTGCCGCCGTCGAAGACGAAATGGCAAAAGAGGGCAAGAAGCTCGTCTACCATGTTGGCACGATGATCGAAGTTCCTCGGGGCGCTCTCCGCGCTGGGGATTTGGCCAAAGAAGCCGAATTCTTCTCCTTCGGAACTAACGACCTCACCCAGCTCACCATGGGCTTCTCCCGTGATGACTCCGGTCAATTCCTCCCCTACTACTATGACCGCAAGATCTACGAATTCGATCCGTTCCAAACCATCGACGTCGAAGGCGTCGGCGAATTGGTGAAGATCGCTGTCGAACGTGGCCGTGCCGCTCGTCCAGACCTCCTCATCGGTGTCTGCGGCGAAACCGGTGGCGATCCCGCTTCGATCATGTTCTATGATCGCGTTGGCCTCGATTACGTCTCTTGCTCGCCTTATCGCGTCCCGCTTGCCCGCCTTGCTGCTGCGCAAGCTTCCATCATGCGCGAACGTGAAGCCAAGAAATAAATCGGCATAAACGAAAACGCCTTGTCGCTTCGGTGACAGGGCGTTTTTTCAATCTTTGTTTTTTATTTTTCTTCGTCGTGATCGATATATAAATATGGACCGCCGACAAGATCATCTCCAAATGTAGACGCGATGATAACCGAGTTCCGGAACTGGTTACGGCTACCCATCTTCACGTCTTCTAGTTGAAGATCAGGGCCAAGAATATTGGTTTCTCCGATTTCGGAATGGCCAAGAATCGAGGTATTGGGTTTGATGATAGTATCTTGGCCGATTTTCACATCAGGACCGATATAGGTAGAAGCACTATCTTCGATAGAAACGCCTTCTTTCGTCCAATGGGAATTGATCCGTTCTTGCATGATTTTGGCGGCGATACTCAATTGATAACGATCGTTGACGCCCATCGTCTCATCGACATCGTCGACGATAAAGGAATCAACTTTCTTCCCTTCTTTGACGAACATCGAAATCACATCCGTCAAATAATATTCGCCCTGGGCATTGTTTGGAGTAAGTTTCTTCAAATCGGCAAATAAGGTCTCGTTATCGAAAATATAAACGCCTGCATTGATCTCTTTGATGGCTTTTTCTTCTTCGGTTGCGTCTTTTTGCTCGATAATTTTGATGACACGTCCATCTTTTTTGACGATGCGGCCATATCCAGTAGGATCATCAAGCAAAGCCGTCATGACGGTGAGGTCATTATGGTTTTCTTCGTGGAAGGCAAACATCTTTTGGAGGGTTTCTCCCTTTAATAAGGGAGTATCCCCGCAGCAGATGATCGTCTGGCCTTTTTCTTTTTCTAAAATCGGAGAGGCCATCATCACGGCGTGGCCGGTTCCTTTTTGCTCTTTTTGCCAAACGACTTCGCTAGAAGAAGAGACAATGGATTTGGTCATTTCTCCACCAAAACCAACGATCGTCACGATTTTATTAGGATTGACCGATTCTAATGCTTTCAAGACATAAGCAACCATTGGGCGGCCTAAAACGGGGAACGATACTTTCGACATATCTTCCCGTAAGCTTTTCATGCGGGTTCCTTTTCCCGCGGCCATGATTACGGCGTAACGATTCATCGCGATTCTCCTTAATGAATGATCTTGGTTGGGCAAACAATATACCCTCTTTTTTCGTAGCGGTGGGCGGCTTCTTTAAATAATCTAACGTTGGTGGTCAACGCAAACAAGGAAGACCCAGATCCAGACATCGAGACAATTTCAAAGCCATCTTTGACCAAAGAGGAATAAATTTCTCCAATGACGGGAAGCAATTCTTCCGCGGGAGCCATCAAATCATTTCCAAGTGATTTTTGGATGAGGAAATCATTGCCCGTAGCCAATCCTTTTAAGACATCGGAGGTATGAATTTCTCTCCGAGGATATTTATCCGAAAGGGCGAAGACATCTTTCGTTCTTAACCCTTCTTCCGGTTTTACGATTAAGCATAAATAAGATTTGGATACGCTGATGGGCTCGGTAATTTCGCCTAACCCAGTGACCAAACAAGGTTTGTTCTCAAAAAAGAAAGGAACATCAGCACCCAAACTAAGTCCAATGCGATATAAATCTTCCTTGGTAGCTCCAAGCTTTAAGATTTTATTCAAAGCAAGCATCACGGCCGCGGCATTGGAAGATCCTCCCCCCAACCCGGCAGCAAAAGGGATTTCTTTATGGATATGGATACGGAACGTCTCATCAAATCCATATTCCTTTTTCATCGCATCAAAAGCCTTTTTGCAAAGGTTATCTTTCAAGCCAGCAAGGCGAAGATCGTCGCAGACGACGCAAGTATCGAGCCCACTAGGAAGCGGAGTCAATTCGATGATATCGTGCAAATCCAATGGGAGATTGACCATCTCCAAATCATGGTATCCGTCTTCTCTAGTTCCTTTGATGGAGAGGGAGAGATTGATTTTGGCGTGTGATTTGAAAATCATAGCGGGATTATTCTAACGCATCGAGAGCGCGTGCGAGACTAGAAAAATCTTGGGGAGAGAGCTGCTCTGGGCGAAGTTTAGGATCGATCGAGGCCAAAGCTAAGGCTTTTTCGGCTTTTTCTTTGCCACGGCAAGCTTTCAAATTGTTAAGAATCGTCTTCCTTCTTTCTTTGAAGCAAGCGATGCATAGGCGATAAATATCTCCGATTTTCTCTTCGTAAGGAGAGAAAACATATTTCAAAACCGAGGAATCGACGTGGGGCGCGGGAGCAAAGCAAGAACGGGGAACAAAGAAACAAGATTTCAATTCTCCGCTTAAGGAAAGCAAAACGTTTAACGGGGAATAGTCTTTGCTTCCTGGCTTGGCCAAAATGCGCTCGGCTGCTTCTTTTTGGATCATGAACACGAAGGTTTTGGCTTTCTTCGCGCCCAAAATGACTTTTTCGATGATCCCCGAAGTAATGTAATAAGGCAAATTCCCAACGATTTTGTCATAAGAAGAATAATCCCATTTCATCGCGTTGCCATATTGAGGATGGACGTGTTCTATTTCAGCGAAATCCTGTTCCAATTTGGTCAAAAGGCCTTCGTCGATATCAATAAGATCAACATCGCCTTCGCTTTGGGCCAAGAAATAGCTTAAAGATCCGGCTCCAGAGCCGATTTCAAGAACCTTTTCGCCTTTTTGGATATCAAGCAAATCGACAATGCGTTTGGAAGCCGCAGAAGAAATGAGGAAATTCTGCCCGACTTCTTTTTTGGCTAGAAGACGGTATTGGGCGATATTTTCGAAATATTTATTCTCGTCCATCCAAAGCTTCCTCCAATTTCTTTCTATCATATCCTAAGGCATTAAGCCTTTTTAATAACGTTTTCGCGTTTCCATGTCCTAGATGCAATCGTTTCATCAAAGATTCGCGGTTTGCCGAGGAATCGCTTCTTCCAGTTAAGCCACATTCAAAAAGATCGTTCATGGTCAGATTGCCTTTGTTTTGGCTCGTCGAAGAAGGGATTAGATGAGATAGAGCCTCGAGGATGGTTTCCTTATCCGATTCAGCTACGCCGACCTTCTTTTTCTTGATGGCTTTTTCTTTGGGAATATAAGCATGAAGCAGACCAGGGATTTCTTGATCTAAGATGTCACGGATGCGTTTTCCCGGACTATCGGGATCAGTTAAAACCACGATATCTTTTGTCTTTCTTATCTTTTTAAGATAATCAATAGTTTCACGCGAAACTTCCGAACCATTCGTCGTCACGATTTCACATTGGCAAAAAGAAGCGATTAACGCTTGATCGGTCGTCCCTTCGACAACAATCACATATGGAAGTTCGATTCGATTCATAGTTTCACGCGAAACAATCGTTCGAAATTCGCTTGAACCTGTTTTTCAAGGTCTTGGCCATCAATGTTTCGTAGCAAAGCAGTTTGTTGATAGATCTCGGAAATATAGGCAGGTTCATTCCGTTTCCCGCGGTAGGGGACCGGGCTTAAATATGGGCTATCGGTTTCCAATAACAAACGATCAAAAGAAACATCTTGCACACACTCTTTAGGTTGAACCGCATTTTTGAAAGTAATCGGGCCATCGAAGCCAATATAGAAACCTAATTTCTCAAGTTCACGCATCGTTTCTTTGGATCCGGAATAGCAATGGAGGACTCCTTTTTTAGAAACGGGATGCTTAGAAAGCAAACCCAAAACATCTCCGCTAGCCTCGCGCGCGTGTATAGATATAGGAAGAGAAAGGCGGTTGGCCAATTCGATTTGGGCGATGAACCATTCTTTTTGGTTTTGACGGTCTTTTTCTTCTTTATACCAATGATAATCGAGCCCGATTTCTCCAATCGCGATGACTTTGTCTTCTTTGGCAAGCTCTTCGATTTTCGAAAGCTCTTGGATGGATGCGCCTTCGATGTTTTCAGGTTGGAAGCCAACCGCGGCAAAGCAGCAGGGGTATTTTTGGGCTATTTCGACCGCTTTCTTGGAGCTTTCGTAATCCCATCCGATAACCAGAAATGCTCCTACGCCTTCTTTTTTCGCAGAAGAAAGGATCGCTTCTATCTCAGGGAGAAGCGCTTCGTCATTAAGATGGCAATGGGAATCAATCTTCATTTTATTTCCCCACACAGAAACGAGAGAAAATCTCGTCGGTTAGATCTTGGGTTGGCTCTTCGCCTAGCAATTGACGGCTGGCGTTATAAGCTTGAAGCAAATGCACCGAGATCAAATCTTCGGTTTGGCCATTCTCAGCATCTTCGATCGCTTGCTTTAAATCTTCATCGATTTTTCGAAGCAAAGCCAATTGTCTTGGGCTTGATAATGAGGGCGTGATGAAAACGTCTTCATCGAGATGGAAGGAATCATAAATGGCTTCTTTTAATGGCTCGATTTCTCCCTTAGAAGCAGAGACATAGATCTTTCCGTTATCTTGATGAGGGAGCAAATCGGCTTTGTTAATGACTTTGATGGTCTTTTTATTACGGATATAAGAAAGGATTTCAGGACTTTCTTTTTCTTTCTCATCAAGGACTAGAACCACCAAATCCGCTTCTTCAATCGAGGAGAAGGATCGTTTCACCCCAAGGCTTTCTAATTTGTCTTCGGTTTTTCTTAATCCGGCGGTATCAAGCAAATGAAC
>CAMOEH010000032.1 GCA_946612055.1 uncultured Bacillota bacterium
CGAAGCACGTCCCTCTTCTTTCGTGGCCATTAGCTTCCTAGAAGGGGAAGGAACATTTGAAGGAATCGCATTTAAGAAAGGTGATACTTTCTTCGTCCCTGCTGGCAAAAAAGGACGCCTTGTCGGCAAAGGTGAATACGTCATCACCCAAGTCAAATAAGATCGAGGGAACCGGCTCTCTTCCTAAGAGAGCTTTTTTCTTGTAGAATCTTCGCGAAAGGAGGTCTATTAAGACACATATGTTCGCAGACGAGAACAAGTCCGCATCACTTGCCGAATTCCTCAACGATTTCAGTTATGTGATCATCGACACTTGCTCTTTGATGGATCCAAGCTTCGCCGTTTGGATGGATGTGTTGTCAAACGCAAAAGAATATCGCAAAAAGAATCAGCCGATTTACATTCTGCAGCCGTGCTATGAAGAACTGCGCAAGCATGCAAAGGACGTATCCGATGATCGTCGAAGGATCGCCGCGTTGCGCGAACTTAAAATTCTGAGAAAAATCCGATGGCAGAAATTGCTTAGTATTAAGAAAATCAAAATCAATCAGAATTTTGCGGATAACGTGATTTATACGGTGGTCTCTACCGACCGTATCCAGAATCGAATCCTGATTATCACTCAAGATGTTGGCCTAGCTTACGATTTAAGAAATCTGAATGCCCTTAAATCCCAAAGAGGCCGTGAAGTTAGCGTTTACAAGTTCACTAGTGGTGGCGCCTTAGCCATCAACAAAGGCGAATCCCGTTTCCAGAAAAAAAGAGCAGACGCCCACAAAAGCGGAGAGGAGAATAAACCCTCTCCAATTTCCCCAACCAAGAAGAAGGACGATAACCTTGCTTTGATCGTGGCTAACGACACCCGTTTAAAAGCCAATCTAGGTAACGAAACTTATTCTTCTTCCAAAAAGAAAGAGGACATTCAAAACCAACTCAATCTTTTATCTTCTCTTCCAAAGCAAAAGAAGGAGGGCATGAAGCTTTTATTGAGCGAATCCGACTTAAAGGAAGCGCTGGAAAGAATCGACCATCCTCTTCCTAAAGAAGAGAAAAAAGCCCCTGTCAAAGAGGTTAAACCCGCGAAAGCAACTACCCCCGAACCTAAGCCAGCCAAATTATGGTATGAAGAAGGGCAAAGCATCGAATCGGCTTTGATCAACGTCGGAGCCCATTATGGTTTGATGTTCCGCGACGCTAGCCTTTCTTATTTGCCGAATGTTCATGGTCCTCTTGATGTGACGGCCGAAGATCTCAATCAGATTGCCGAGCAACTCAGCAAGAAATTGGCCAATTCAAGCAAAGCGGAAACTGTATTTAAAGGCGCTATCTTTATGGCGGAGCCTTCTTCTAAAGGTTATAAAGCCTGGGTGGATTTGGCAGCAGTTAAACCCGCCATAGCAAAGGAAGAACCGAAGCCCAAACCGGCTGCTCCTGCCAAAAAGCCTGCTGAAGCGAAAAAGAAAGCAGCCCCAGCTACGAAAAAGAAGGCCGAACCTCAGGAGAAAAAGCAAAAAGCCTCTCCAAAACAAAAGCCTAAAGAACCCGCAAAGAAAGCGCCTGCTAAGAAAAGTGCACCTAAGCAAACAGCTAAGGAAGCCGCTTTAAAAGCAGATACACGTCTTCGCTCGGTGCTAGGAAATCCGAAATATTCCGATATCGATAAAGCCAACGATATAGAAGAACAAATCTCGCGTTTGCAGCATCTGCCAAAAGCACAACGGGAAGGCTTCTATTATTCGGTGGAATCGCTTAAGGAAACTCTTGCCAAATTAAAAAAATAATTCGAATTTTTTGAAAAATGGCAATTAGACCTCCTATGTAAAAGTAGGAGGCCTTTTTATGGACATTAATTGTTTCGACAATGGGATGAGCCGTTTTCTTTCTTTAACGGAGAAGATGCTTCATGAAATCACGATGGTGCTATATCAAAAAAGAAAAGCTTATCCCATAGATAAACCACTTTTAGAAAGAAACGCATTTTATTCGATGACGTTATTTTGTGTCTATCGCGGGAAAGAGCCAAGCCTAGGCGAGGCAGCTTCTTCTTGCGATGGCGATTATGAGGAGACATTCTCGCGCGCATTATCCTTATATGAGAAATGGTCTTCGTTAGGACTATCTTTAGCCATTTATAGCTATTGCGACATCATGAACGATCTTCTTTCTGCTTCGGCTCTTTCCAAATGCCAAAGCGATTATTGCATTCTTCCAAACCTAAGATCAAAAAAAGAAGAAATTTTGTCGTTTTTAAATGAATCTTTCCGAGAAGAAACGCCAAAAGAATCGAATTGATCGAAGAAAAATAAAATTTAAAAAATTAGCAGTCAAGGCTTGACAGTGCTAAAAAATGGATTAATATATTGTTAGCACTCAGGAAGCAAGAGTGCTAGACATCATAGGAGGATTTCCATTATGAATCATGTCAGCTGCTACACCGGATCTCTCTTTGATCCCTTCTTCGACAATTTCTTTGACGATGAAGTTGCTTTACCGACCTATTCCAAACTCGATTTGAGAACCGACATCAAGGAAGAAGGAGACGATTATCTATTCGAGATTGAAGTCCCTGGCTTCAAGAAAGAAAATATCGCCCTCAACCTCAAAGACGGCTATCTCACCGTAACCGCCAGCTGCGGCAACGAAAACAAGGAAAAGAAAGAGAAACATCATTACCTCTCCCGCGAACGCTATTATGCGACGACCAGCCGTACCTATTATGTCGGTGAGGTCGAGGAAAAAGACATCAACGCCAACTATCAAGACGGCATCTTGACGATCCGCTTCCCGAAAAACGCAGTCGAAAAGGCTAAGAAAGCCCAATCTATCGAAATCCATTAACGTTCACCGCGTTTTACCCTCCTTTATCGGATATGGATTCGTCCATAGCCCGCTTAAGCGCCTCCTGTGAGGCGCTTTTGCGTTTGTAGATATTTATCTAACAAAGTAGTAGAATACCCCTAGGGGGTGTTATGAAACGTAAATACCAAGTCGATGGAATGATGTGCTCGGCCTGCCAAGCCAATGTCGATCGAGCCGTCAAAAAGATCCCTGGCGTTACTTCATGTAACGTATCCTTGCTTTCAAAATCAATGGTCGTTGAATATGACGAATCTTTTTGTCATGACGAAGACATTATTTCAGGCGTTGAATCGGCTGGATATCACGCTTCGATTTACGTAAACGAATCCATCCGGAAAATCCAGGCTCGTCGGAAGAAAGAACTTGCCAAAAGAAGGAATAAACTTATTGTTTCTATCCTTTTATTGATTGGGCTGATGTTCTTCTCGATGGGTCCGATGATTTCAGGATTTCCGGCAATGGATCATCCTCAATATGAGCTGCTTATTTTCTTAGATATTACCGCTCAATTCCTCTTCCTGATCCCTATTGTTATTTTAAATTTTGATCATTACAAATCGGGGCTAAAGGCGCTGATTAAGTTGCATCCGAATATGCAAACCTTGGTGGCTTTAGGAAGCATCGTTTCGGTTTTATATGGACTTTATGCTTATGTGATGATCATCGTGGGCTGGTCTACCCATCAACATCAGATTGTCATGGACTATTCGATGAATATTTATGTCGAATCTGCTGCCATGATCCCTGTATTTGTATCTCTAGGCAAATTCTTTGAAGCAAAGGCTACGGATAAAACGAGTTCTTCGATTGCTTCGATGCTTTCTTTAACTCCAGAAACGGCCAATTTGGTTCGAGGAGAAGAAGTCGTTGAAGTTCCTACGGAAACGCTTCAAATCGACGATATCGTTTTGGTGAAGCCAGGCGAAAGCGTGCCTGCTGATGGAATTATCATGCAAGGCAATGGAAGCGTGGATGAATCTTCACTAACCGGAGAATCTCTTCCTGCGAATAAAAAAGAAGGCGACCGCCTTATTGGATCTACTGTTTGCAAAGACGGCTCCTTCCTAATGAAGATCACGGAAGTTGGAAAAGAGACAACAATGGCAAAGATCATTTCTTTGGTTGAGGAAGCTAGTTCTTCGAAAGCTCCGATTGCCCGTTTGGCCGACCGCGTGTCATTGATTTTCGTTCCAACGGTCATCGGATTAAGCATTGTTGTCTTTGCCCTTTGGATGGTTCTAACAGGCTTAGGGATAGCAGGTGCTTCGCATCCAGATATCAATTTGGCGTTTCAGTTATCAGTATCGGTTCTTGTCGTTTCTTGCCCATGTGCATTGGGGCTAGCTACTCCGGTTGCCATTATGGTTGGAACGGGAAAAGGAGCCGAAAACGGCATCTTAATCAAATCGGCAGAAGCTTTTGAAAGAGCCAAAAAAGTGGATTATGTCCTCTTCGATAAGACGGGAACTTTAACCGAAGGGAAGATGGCCGTGCATACGATTATTGCTTACGAGAAAAACGAATGGCTGCCTTTAGTTGCCTCCGTTGAAAGCCATTCCGAGCACCCTTTAGCCAAAGCCATTCTGTCTTATTGCCAATCCAAAGGTCTTTCCTATTCGTCGTGCCCTGATTTTGTTTCTATTCCGGGCAAAGGGGTTATCGGGAATGGCCTTTATGTAGGAAATGAAGCCTTGATGAAGGAAAAGGATGTTGACGTTTCTTCTATTCAAAGCGACTTATCTTCGCTTGCGAAACAAGGCTTAACCTCTCTTATTGTCGCGGATTTTTCCAAGATCCTTGGCCTAATTGGCGTAGGTGATCAAATTAAATCCAACGCTAAAGAGGCAATAGCCCTTTTGAAAAAGCAGGGAATCCACGTCGCAATGATTAGCGGGGATAATGCCATGACGGCCGAATATGTTGGCAAGCAGCTTGGCTTAGATCAGGTATATGGGGGCGTTCTCCCTGATGGCAAACTCGAAGTTCTTAAGAATTTGCAAAAAGAAGGACATGTCGTGGCGATGGTTGGCGACGGCATTAACGATGCGCCTGCTTTGACGCAAGCTGATGTTGGGTTAGCTATCGGAGCCGGAACTGACGTTGCCATGAATTCCTCAGATATTGTTTTGACTCGAAGCGATCCTCTTGATGTCGTGTCGGCATTTGATTTGAGCCATCGCGTTGTCAAAAACATCAAAGAGAATTTGGCTTGGGCGTTTTTCTATAACCTTCTTTTGATTCCTTTAGCTGCTGGAGCTTTCTATGCGATTTCGGTAAGCCCGAACTGGTTCACTGGAAATCAAGAGCATCTTGTTTTGACTCCGATGATCGGCTCTGTAGCGATGTCGATGTCTTCCGTTACCGTTGTTTTAAACGCATTGAGGCTGCGTTTTTATAAAAAGAAAACCATTAAGGAGGAAAAATGATGTTTGGAGTGAAAAAGCAGGTAATCGCGGTCGAAGGGATGATGTGCGAGCATTGTACAAGCCGCGTCAAAGAAGCTCTTCTTTCTCTTCCCAATGTGAAATCCGTCGACGTCGATTTGAAAGGGAAAAAGGCTGTGATCAAAGCCAAAGAAGAACTAAGTGAAGACGTCTTGAAAGAAGCCATTGAAAAAGCCGGTTATCAATTTGGAGGCATCTTGGAATGAAGGCCGATCATAAGAAAGTCAAACGACAGCTGGCCATTGCCAAAGGTCAGTTAGAAGGCATTACCAGAATGGTGGACGAGGATGCCTATTGCATCGATGTTTCGAACCAGTTATTGGCAACGATTGCCTTGCTTCAAAAGGTAAATTCCATGGTTATCGCCGCCCATTTGGAGGCTTGCGTTAAAAATGCGCAAAACGGCGATGAATTAGATGAAAAAATCGCAGAAATCCAAGGAATTTTAAATCGGATGGCTCGTTAAAGCGCCAGCGGTTTTCTTTGTTGCTACCCTCTTCTTTATAAACGCGTGTGGACAGGCGGAAGTCCTTTGATAAAATAAATCGTCATGTTGAGCAAATTTGCTACTACCGTTTCAAAATCATGTCCTTTATCTGAGCATCCTCGCCCCCAATTTCGGCGCGAGGATTTTCTTTGCTTAAACGGGGAATGGGATTTCTCGATTTCGGAAAGCCGGCATACGGAAATTTACGATAAGACTATCTTGGTTCCTTTTGCGGTTGAGACTCCTCTTTCTGGGATTGCTCAATCCGTCAGCAAAAAGGAATGGATGCATTATCGGAAAGACATCCCTCTTCCTCCTCTTTTTCAAAAAGGAAAAGCGATTCTTCATTTCGATGCAGTAGATCAAGTTGCCGACGTTTATGTAAATGGCTCTTTGGTTGCTCATCATGAAGGAGGATATATTCCCTTTTCAATCGAACTTGAGGATCTTGGTGAATCTTTGAAGATTGAAGTCGATGTCAATGACGATGTTTCCTCTCCTATCTTTCCTCGAGGCAAGCAAGTTAAAAAGCCAGGAACGATTTGGTATACGCCCACTTCGGGTATTTGGGGCACGGTGTGGCTAGAAAAAGTCGCGGATACCTACGTGAAAGAATTCCTCATCGAGCCTGATTTCGATCAGAAACAGGTTTGCTTCCATATTGATAAAGGAATAAAAGATTCCTCGTTCCGCATCTATTATCAAAAAGAACTCGTTGCTAAAGGGGATTTTGATTTTAGCGGCATTGCTATAGCTTCTTTAGAAAATGTTTTCCATCCGTGGTCGCCAGAATCGCCCTGCCTATACGAAATTGAAATCATAGCAGGAGAAGATCATTTCTTTTCCTATTTCGGGATGAGGAAATTCTCATCGATGGATTATAAGGGGCACCGCGTTTTCGCTTTAAATAACAAACCCTATTTTCTTAGTGGGGTTCTTGATCAGGGCTATTTCCCGGATGGCGGATTAACGCCGCCAAGCGATCAAGCAATGATCGAAGATCTCTTGCTGCTCAAGAAGATGGGTTTTAATCTTGACCGGAAGCACATCAAGATTGAACCCATGCGTTGGTATTACCATTGTGACCGCCTTGGGATCCTCGTGATGCAAGATATTGTGAATGCAGGCTCCTCTTATAATCCTCTTTTGATTGCTTTGGCTCCCTTTATCGGATTCCGTTTTAAAGACGATCGACGTTATCAAAGATTCGGCCGAGGAAACCCTCAATCAAGGGCCCGCTTTGAAGAAGATTTAGAAAACACAGTTTCTTTGCTTAAAAACGTTACCTGCATTTTTGGTTACACCTTATTTAATGAAGGATGGGGTCAATTTGATGCCGTTAGGCTTACGAAACGTCTTCGCGAATTAGACAATACACGCCTTATCGATTCGACTTCCGGTTGGTTTGATCAAGGAGTTGGCGATTTCTCCTCCCATCATATTTATTTCCGAAAGATCAAAGTTCATAACGATTTCAAAAGGATTCTTTCTTTGTCGGAATTTGGAGGCTATTCTCTCCACGACAAAGAACATAGTTTCAAGAAAAAGAATTTCGGTTATGCAAAAGCCAAAGATAAAAACGATTTAAATTCCCTCATCGAAAAGCTTTATGAAAAGGAAATTATCCCTTTGCTAGAAGAAGGTCTTTCCTGCACGGTCTATACCCAATTATCGGATGTCGAAGAAGAAACAAACGGATTAATAACTTATGACCGTGTGATAGAAAAAGTCGATGCGTCATTAATGCAGAAGATAAATGCGAGGCTGAAATTATGATCAAAGCAGTTTTCTTCGACATCGACATGACTCTTTTTGATCATAAAAACGGTTGCTGGAATGCTTCTTCTTTAAAAGCCATAAAAGCATTAAAGAAGAGGGGCGTGAAGGTGTTTATTTGTTCAGCCAGGCCATATCATAGTCTTGTTCATTTTGGTTGTTTCCATTTGGGGTTCCGTTGGGATGGCTATGTGTCTTGCTCTGGGGCAGTAGCTGCGGTAGGACGTCATTATGTTTATCAGGAATTGATCGACCCCAACATTGTTTTTGCTTTAGAAAGAGAAACCAAGAAACGAGGACTTGCTCTAGAAATTGTCACCCTGAAGAAGCGCTTTTTGACGCGTGAAGGCGGAACTTATTACGATAATTACCGCAAGATCTATCAAGACATCGATTATGAAATCCATCCTTACCGAGGGGAAAAATCCACGGGAACGCTTCTATATGCTCCGATAGAATATGATGAAGAATTGAGAAAAATTTTCCCCGACTTAGCTTGGTTCCGCTTCTGCGATTATGGCGTGGATATCACCGAAGAATTCCATAAGAAATCCAAAGGTGCAAAAGCAATCATGGACCATTTCGGCTTCAAGAAAGAAGAGGTTCTTGCTTTTGGTGATGATATTCAAGACATACCGATGAAAGAGTGTTCTACTTTTATTTGTATGGGAGGCGGCAATCCTAAAGCAATCGCAGAAGCCGATTTTGTGGCGGACCGCATTGAAAATGACGGTTTAGTGAAAGCTTTAAAACATTTTGGCGTATGGGAGGATCAACAATGAAGCTTCCTTTGTTTGCCATTAAATGGCTTGCTCGATCTTTGACAAAAGCCCATCTTAACCAAGTCAAAACTTATCCTGACGATAGCAAATACCGTCCTATCAAAGATATCCCTTATGTTGATGAGGCGGATGATTTGCACCGGTTCAATATTTATTATGCCGAAGAAGGGAAAAGGCTTAATCGCACTTTAGTGGACATTCATGGAGGAGCCTATATTTTCATGGATCGTTCCGGCAATTATCTCTTTGCTAAAGAATTCTTAGATGCCGGATACGATGTCGTGACGATTGATTATCCCCACAATGATGGAAAGCTCGATTCCAAAGAACAATTAAGATGCATTGGGATTGCTCTTTCCTTTCTTGCTAGCAAGGCGGATGAATATCACTTGGCTACGCCTTTCTATCTAACAGGAGATTCTGCAGGTGGCCATTTTGCTTTGCTTGTTGCCGAAGCAATGGGGAGAAAAGACATCCAAGAAAAAGTTGGCTTTTCTTTGGGAGACTTCCAAGCCAAAGCCGTTGCTGTGAATTGCCCCGTCTATGATTATGTAGGGACTGCTGCTACGCCTTTATTAAGCAAAAGAGCTCGTAAATTTATGTTCGGCCCTCGTTATGATGACAAAGAATATGTCACGTCAATTTCGCCGAAAACCTATTTAAGCGAATTGAAAATTCCTCTTTTCTATAGCAGTGCTAAGCACGATATGCTCTTCGAAGAATTTAAGAAATTAAGCGAGGACGTGCATGCGTTATCTTTGGATAAAGCCGAATCGATTTTCATTGAATCGGATGACAAAGCCGTCGGCCATGTCCATAACGTAACGGATCCTTCTCATCCCGAATCGAAAAAAGTGAATGGTCGGATGTTGGAGTTTTTTGAAAAATTTGCCTGAGAAAACTATATCCATTCGCCTAAAAGGCGAGTAGACTACTCCCGATGAAATTAGATCAAAGCAAAGCGCCGTTTCTCGAAGCGGTGGAAAAATACGTCGAAAAATCACCCGTCCCTTTTGATGTCCCAGGACACCATATGGGCAATATCGAAAATGATGCGACTAAGGTATTTGGCAAAGACGCATATCTAAAAGATATCAACGCTCCAATTGGGCTAGACAATCTTGCTAATCCGAATGGTGTTATTAAAGAAGCCGAAGAATTGATGGCCAAAGCCTGTGGCGCTGATTCATGCTTCTTTTTAATCAATGGAACTTCTTCTGGCATCATCGCGATGATGATGGCCGCCGTTAAAGCGGGGGAGAAAATCTTATTGCCCCGTAATGTTCATAAGTCCGTTATCAATGCTTTGATACTATCTGGGGCCATTCCTGTTTTCATCGCTCCTGAAATTGATAAAGAGCTTCAAATCGCTAATCAGCCTTCTTTGGAGAGTTGGGAAAAAGCGATGAAACGCCACCCGAATGCCAAGGCGATTTTTGTTATTAACCCGACTTATTTCGGATCTGTATCTGATTTACAAACCCTAGTGGAAATGGCCCATGCCCACAACATGGTTGTCCTCGTGGATGAAGCTCATGGTGCCCATTATTATTTCGGGGCAAATACCCCAAAATCAGCGATGGCTTGCGGGGCTGATTGCAGCGCCGTCTCTACCCATAAAACCGGTGGGTCTCTTACGCAATCTTCCGTTTTGCTCCTAAAAGGAGATCGTCTTGATCCTCATCACGTTCTCAAATGCTTGAATATGATCAACACGACCTCTCCATCTCCCTTACTCATCGGCTCGATTGATGGGGCGAGAAAATTCATGGTCGCGAAAGGAAAAGAAGCCCAAGAAAAAGCTTTTTCTCTCGCGGTTTTAGCTCGAAAGAAAATCAACAAGATCCCCGGCTTCTATGCACCTGGAAAAGAGTATTTTTTAAGTCATGGGTCCTTCGATTTTGATGAATCCAAAGTTGTCATAGGCCTAAAAGGTCTATCAATCGATGGTCCAACTTTGTACCGGAAAATCTACGAGGAATACGGCATCCAATTCGAACTCTCCGAAAAGAATGTTGTTTTATGTATTTTTGCTTTGGGAACAAAGAAAGAGCATGTCGATCGTCTCATCGCTGCTTTAACCGACATTTCCAAGCGATTCTATTCTCCGAAAAAAGTCGTTTCTTTGGTTCCTGAAGATGAGAAAAACCCATTCATGCTTTTAAGGCCACGCGTTGCCTTCCAAGCTCCGGGAATGATTTGTCCTTTGGATAAATGTCGAGGGAAGATTTCTCGCGAGATGGTCATGATCTATCCTCCAGGAATTCCTTTGATTTGCCCTGGGGAAATCTGGACTGGATCGTTAGTTAGAAAAGTCGGCCAATATATGAATTCAGGAGCCCGTTTGCTGAGTTCTTATGAAAATGGTTTCGATGTTATCGACACGGATAAATGGACGCGCTTCCCTTTGTATCGAAAGCATCTAAACGATTATCTAGAAGCCAATTTGACCACGCCTTTTTCTGATGGATTTTCGATGCCTTTTGAAGGCAATAAACATAAGGCCACGGTCGTCCTTCTTCCCTATCGAAGGGATACGTGGAGAGAAAAAGCCATCCCTGCCTTAGAAAATTACAAGCAAGTGATTCAGGCTATCTCTGAGCATGAGAAGGTCATTGTTGGCGTGTTGCCCCGTTTATATCCTGCTTATGCTCCAATGTTTGAAGGGATGGACAATGTGGAATTGATCAAGATTCGTTATAACGATTCTTGGGCTAGAGACAACATGTGCATCTTCTTAAGCAATGGCAAATCCTTAAGAAGCGTTGATTTCCGTTTCAATGCTTGGGGTGGTCATTATGATGGCCTTTATGGCATTTGGAAAGACGATGATCGCTTAGGGGGAACCTTCTCCCGTCGTTACCACATCCGCGACTACCGATTGAACCAATTTATCCTCGAAGGAGGATCGATTGCAGTCGATGGCGAAGGAACTTTGATCGCGACGGAAGCATGCTTACTATCTCCAGGAAGAAATCCGGGCGTTTCCAAAGAAGAAATCGAAGACACCTTAAAAGAATATTTGGGGATTTCCAAAGTCATTTGGGTGCCCCATGGCATCTACTTGGATGAAACCAACGAACACATTGATAACATGGTTGCTTTCGTTGCTCCTGGAGAAGTGGTCATGGCTTGGTGCCAAGATGAAAATGACCCTCAATATGAATATTGCCAGCAAACCTACGCGGCTTTATCCGCATCTAAAGATGCGAAAGGAAGAAAACTTCGTATCCATAAGCTTCTTTTGCCTAAGACCCCTCTTTTCATGACTTCAGAAGAAGCGAAAGGGATTTATCGTGGCAACAAAGAGGCGAAAGAACGCCTTGATGGCATGAGGCTATCCGCTTCTTATGTTAATTTCTACCAAGGTGAGGACTTTGTAATTCTTCCTGCGTTTGGGGTAAAAGAAGATAAACTCGCTTACCAAGAGATTCAAAAACTATTCCCCAATAAGAAAATCCATCAAATCAACACCAGAGAAATCCTTCTAGGCGGAGGAAATATTCATTGCATCACCCAACAAATCCCGGAGGTAGATTGATCATGAAAAAGAAATACGCCCTGATTCAAATGTCGATGTCTTCTTCTTATGATGCAAACATCAAGAAAGTGGATACTTTTATCGAAGAAGCAGCCAAAAACGGTGCTTGCCTCGTCCTTATTCCTGAGCTTTTCCAAAGGCATTATTTCTGCCAAATTGAGGACTACGATTTGTTCGCCTTTGCCGAAGAAGCAGAACATTCCAAAACGATATCCCATTTTCAGGAAATCGCGAAAAAGAACGGGGTCGTGCTACCAATTTCCTTCTTCGAGAAAGATGGAAACGTCTATTTCAATTCCTTGGCGATGATCGATGCGGATGGGTCTTTGCTTGGCATCTACCGCAAATCCCATATCCCGACCGGGGAATGCTATGAAGAGAAATTCTATTTCACGCCAGGAGATACGGGGTTCAAAGTCTATTCCACGAAAGCCGGGCGTATCGGCGCGGCCATTTGCTGGGACCAATGGTTCCCGGAGACGGCTAGATGCCTTGCATTGCAAGGAGCCGAGATTCTTCTTTTTCCCACAGCTATCGGCTCTGAACCTGTTTTGCCTCAAGATAGCAGCACCCATTGGCAGAATGTCATGCGCGGCCATGCCGCGGCAAACATCATGCCCGTTATGGCGGCCAATCGCATCGGCTTAGAAAAAGCGGGGAAATCTTCCATGACTTTTTATGGTCGTAGTTTCATTGCCGATCAACATGGCGAGAAAGTTGCTGAATTTGGTCGAGAAGAGGAAGGGCTCCTCTATGCCGAATTTGATTTGGAAGCGATCAACAAAGAAAGAGTTGATTGGGGCGTTTTCCGTGATCGTCGCGTCGATTTATATGGCGATTTGCTTCATTATTCGGCTACGAAAAAACAATAACTACGAAAAATAATCACGAAATCGCTTCCAAAGAGCATATTCTCTTTGGCTTTTTCACGATTACCTTTTAACATTGTTTTAGAGAACAAAAACAATGAGTAGCAAAGATGTGGCATTAGTTATTCAAGGCGGAGGATCTCGTGGGATTTTCTGTGCCGGGGTTCTTGATGTTTTCCTCGAGAAGAAGATTTCCTTTCCTTATGTCATTGGGACGAGTGCTGGTGGACTCACTGGTTTTGAATATCTTGCTGGCGATCATGGCCGAGCCAAAGAGGTTGTTCTTTTCTGCGCGAAAGACGATACGTTTGCTAGCCCTATGAATTTCCTCCGCGACGGGAATTTCATGGATTTGGATTATCTTTTCTTCACCTGCCAGAAATTAGTTTCGCCTGTGAAGATGAAAACGTTTGAAAAAAATCCGGCTCGTTTCCTTGTCGCGGCAACCGATTGCCGAACCGGAGGACCGATTTATTTTGAAAAAGGCGTGACCCGTGACTTCATTAAGATGATGAAGGCCACGTGCTCTTTGCCTTTGATTACCCGTCATCCCGTTATGGTTGATGGGATCCCTTGCTTAGACGGCTGGGCCAAAAGTGCGATTCCTTTCGAAAAAGCATTTGAAGACGGGTATCAGAAAATCGTCGTCATCTCGACCCGTAATAAGGATTTCCGGAAGAATCTAAAACAAAAGCCTGCCGAAATTGCTTTATGCAAGAGAATGTATCGCGAATATCCTAATGTCGCGAAAGCGTATCGAGACGAAGCTAAAGTTTATAACGAACAAGTCAATCGCCTTTGGGAATTAGAAAAGGAAGGGAAGGCGTTTATCATTGCCCCAGAACGTCCTGTTGAAGTCGGTAGGGCAACCAAAAACCAAAAGAAACTGCTCGACTTCTACGAAGAAGGCCGCGCTATGGCTTTGAAGGCTTTAGACGAACTAAAACGATACCTCGGAGAATGAAATGAATCGAAACGACGTCAAGAGGTCTCGACCGAATAAAGGTTTAGTTGATCCAAAATCCATCAAAGAATATCGCGTTTACGTTGAAACGACTTTGATGGAATTTCTCCTTTTCAAGATGAAAGATTCTTCTCGTAACACCGTGAAGAAGCTTTTAAGCAACCATCAAGTCTCCGTAGGAGGGGTTCCTGTTTCTCAATTTGATTATCCCTTGGTCCCGGAAGATATCGTCATCGTTTCCAAAAACCGTATCCATAAGAAGCAACAGCAAAATCTCCCCCTGCTATATGAAGACGATGACATCATCGCGATCGATAAGCCTTCGGGTTTGCTTTCGATAGCTTCGGATAAAGAAAAAGGGAAGACGGCCTATCGTTTAGTGTCCGACTATGTCGCGAGCAAAGATAAGAAAGCTCGTGTCTATGTCGTCCATCGATTGGACGAAGATACCTCGGGTGTTTTGATTTTCGCGAAATCCTATCGCGTTAGAGAAGCGTTGCAGAATTCGTGGCAAGAAATCGTCGAGAAAAGAGGTTACTATGCGATTGTTGAAGGGGAGATTAAACCCAAAGAAGCGACCCTTAAGGATTACCTCATCTCCGACAATTTGAATTTGATGCGGATTACCAAGAACAAAGCGCAGGGAAAGCTCGCGATCACGCATTATAAAGAAATTTGCACCAAAAACGGGTATAGTTTGTTGAATGTGGATATTTCCTCAGGGAGGAAAAACCAAATTCGCGTTCAACTTGGCCACATCGGCCACCATGTCATTGGGGACGATAAATATGGCGAGCCAAGCAATCCTCTTCACCGCCTTGGGCTCCATGCTTATCAACTAACGTTCACCAACCCCTTGAACCAAAAACGATACGATTTGAAGGCAGACATGCCTAAAGAATTCAAGTCACTCATGTTTGGGGACAAGAAAAGGGGAAATGATAAACCTGAGGCCAAGAAAACCAGTTCACGCCTCACGCGATCTCAAACAAAAATCGCCAAAGCAAATTCTTCGTTTAAGCATTTTAGAAAGAAAGGAGGACGACATTGATGAATCGATGGAAATATTGGCTATCGAAATTCCGCGAATCGACGATTTCGACGATGCCGATCGCGATTGTCATTATCGCTTTCTTTCTGATTGAACGTTTCTTGATTAAAGATGGCGTTTTCGATGAAAGCCTCCGCATTTCCAATGACGATATCATCATTTTCTCTGTCTCTGTCGGCATGATCATCATCGGCATGGGGTTATTTAGCCTTGGGACAGAAGAATCGATGACGGAGATTGGCCGCATAATCGGCGGTTCTTTAAAAGCCAAAAAGAATTTCTTCTTCATCGTAGCCATGACCTTTATTTTGGGCGTCCTCGTCACGGTTGCCGAACCTGACTTAGCCGTATTGTCAGGTCAAATTGGCATTCAAAAAGAAATCATCATTTGGACGATTGGCGTTGGAGTAGGGCTTTTCCTTGTCATTGGCGTTCTTCGCGTCATGTTCCGGAAGAATTTGAACCTCATGTTCTTGGCCTTCTACGCCCTTGTCTTCGTGCTTTGCTATTTGATTGCCCCTCGCTTCCTTCCGATTTGTTTCGATTCGGGAGGAGTTACCACTGGACCCGTTACCGTCCCCTTCCTTTTAGGGTTTGGTATGGGTATGGCGGCAAGCCATGGCGGACGCAATTCCGAAGATTCCTTCGGCTTAACGGCCTTATGCTCAGTTGGCCCGATCCTTTCTGTTGTTATCATTTCGGCCATCATGAGGGCAACTGGCCAAGAATTACCATCGACTTATGCGGATCCTCTTGCCGCTTTAGCAGGAACTTCTGTCTGGCAAAACATGGGGTCTTCTTTCTTACACGCTACAATAGAAGTCGCGATTTCCGTTGGCCCAATCCTTGCCTTCTTCTTGGTGTATGAATTGATTTTCATCCGCCTTCCTTTGAAAACCGTTTTACGCGTTTTGATTGGCATGGTTGCCACTTATATCGGCCTTGTATGCTTCCTAGCTTCCGTTTCCTATGGCTTCATGCCGATTGCTTCAAAAGTTGGGCAGTCGTTAGGCTCATTAGAAGGATTCCCAATATATACACTGATTTTGGGTGCTTTGTTTGGCGTCTTTGGCGTTTTGGCCGAACCGGCAGTTCACGTCTTGGTTCATCAAATCGAAGAAGTCTCCGATGGCGCTATCAAAGGGATCAAGGTTTTGCTGATCCTTGCTGGGTCCATTGGAGTTGCGGTTGTTTTGCAAATTATCCGCGCCTATTACCGCTTCCCAATCATTTATTACCTCGTTCCTGGCTATATCATCGTCTTTGCGTTGTCTTTCGGGGTTCCGAAGATTTATACGGCTATGGCCTTTGACTCAGGCGGCGTTGCTTCCGGCCCGATGACCTCGACCTTCGTCCTTCCTTTCTGCATCGGCTTTGCCTATGCCCAAGGAGCCGATCCATATTTATATGGATTTGGCTTAGTTGCGATGGTTGCTATGATGCCGTTAATTGTGTTGCAGCTCATGGGCTTAGAAGCCGTTGGACGCAGGAAAAGAGCTCTTGCAAAAGCGAGGCGTCGTTTGGTTATGCCCGATGATGAACAGGTGATTCACCTGGAGGAGGCTATCTAGGATGTCTAAAGAAGAAAAAATGACTCCCTCTGCCCCTTATGATCAGAAGCACCGCTTGAAGAAGATGCTCGCGGTGGTGACGATTGTTTCCACTGGGCAAGCTTCCAGCATCGTCAAAATGCATTTTGAAAACGATGCGGCCATTGCTTGCATTGCCCATGGACGCGGAACTTCCAATAGCGACTTCTATGAAGTCATGGGACGCGGAGATTTGAAAAAGGACGTTATCATTTCCATCATGAGGGAAGAGTGTTATCCCGAATTCCGTAGCCAAATGGTCAAGCGTTTCAAGATTTCCCAGATTGCAAAAGGCATTTGCTTTGCCATCCCCATCACTTCCGTCGTTGGCGTATCCATTTACAAAATGCTTACCAATTCGATGATCGACATCAAAAAGGAGGACTAACCATGAACGACAATTATGAGGCTGTTGTTTGTATCGTTAACGCAGGATTTACCGATTTAGTCATGGCCGCGGCTAAAGAAGCCGGAGCTAGAGGCGGAACGGTTATTTCCGCATTAGGGACTGGGAACAA
>CAMOEH010000033.1 GCA_946612055.1 uncultured Bacillota bacterium
AGGACATAATCGGCTTCGTCCACGAGGACATGGTATTTGACCTTTTGGGAAAAGCCGATGCCACGTGTATAGGAAAAGCGAGCCGGAACCCCATAGAGTTCTTGGATGGAAAGATAAAGCATCTTCGCGATCTTTGAAGATTCACTGCTTAGATCGAGTTCTTCCTTCCCATTAGAGAGTAACAAAGAGCCATTGCATTTGGTAAAACCCGAAAGGAAAGCGCGCAAATCTTCCAAAGGGAAGGAATGGGACGCGACTACCTCTTTGACTTCTAAAGCAAAGGAAATTCCCTTCACGCGAATTTCCCTTCCTTTCTTTCATGATGAAAGATCGAGCAGGTATAACGGTCTTTATACAAGGCATAGATCTTTTCGGCGCAATAGACGGAACGATGCTTTCCTCCCGTGCAAATGAAATTGACGGAAATGTGCTTCCTTCCTTCTTTCTTTGCTTGTTCGAAATAAGCATCCAAATAACGGCTGACGTTTTCTAAAAAATCCTGGGTTTCAGGGAAAGAAGACATCCAGGCCGAAACCGAATCGTCTAATCCTGAGGCTAGCTTTAAGCTATCCACCCAAAAAGGATTGGGCAAATGACGGCAATCGAAACAATTCTTCACATCAAGAGGCAATCCCCATTTCGTCCCGGAAGAGGAGAAGACGACATGCATCTTTCCTTCGTTTTGGGCAAGATAGGATTCATACACCAAGCGGGCGAGATCTTCTTTGCCGATTCGTTTGGCATCGATTGAAAGATCGCAATAAGGGGAAAGCTTCGGTTCTTCGCTTCGATTTAATAAATAGATGACCATTCCCGTTTCTTGGCTATGGACATAACGGGCCGCGTCATGGCAAATCGATTCATCGGCAAGGATAAGGTGGTGCTCTAAACCCCCCTTCTTCAATAGAGCATCCAAAGTCGCGATATCGTCAACCAAATCGATAATGAATTCGCGGGGGAAAGCGCTGACGGCATCTAAGGCGGCGTTTTTCTCGCCGACAATCAAACAATAAGAAATCATACGCGCATTATACCACAGGGCTTGGCGTGTCATTAGCAGGAGATAAACGGTTCTTAATTAGTCTTGCCGAACAAAGGAGTCCCAGGATAGCTCGAGCTGCGTTTGGCTGCCGTCCTCATTAACGATAAAAGACATGTAGTAATTCGGCACAACTCCAATCCGGTCACTCCGCCAGGTGTAATTAAACACGTGTCTTACAAAATAAATGGACTCAGCTAAGTTCTCTTCATCACGGCCGATGTCAAAGAATTTCAACATAGGACCGCTATACCCACCGCCGGATCTATCGCCGATGGAGTAATGTTTGTCGTGATAATACTCATACCCCATGCCAAATTCTTGCCAGTTGGTTTCGTTTTCTTTCAAAAAACGGCAAGTGAACGTCCAATCCTGCTTGAAAAGCAATTCCACTTCGGAGCAGCCTTGAAATTTTTCTTTATTTGTTTCTCCCCAAACAAAAGTGGCGTCCATTCCTTTTCCTGCATGAGAATGTCCAGCTGCGTCAATATAAGTGCCGCATCCGCTTAAAAGAGTGGCTCCCAAGACGGCGAAAACGAAATTGAACTTTTTCATAAGCGTTTCCCTGCAATCGTTATTTAAATTTTATACCAAAAAAAATACAGAAAAGGGGAAACTGTCTAATCTTCAGGAAAGTAGCACTTGTTTCGATTAGTTTCTTTTTTGCTGATGAATGTAAGCAATCGCCGAGGTAGCCGCCACCGCAGCTTCCCCTGCCGCATTCACAAGCTGGCGGAGCTTCTTCATCAAGATATCGCCCGCGGCAAAAACGCCTGGGCAAGAGGTCATCATTCCCTCATCGACAATTAAGAAGCCATTCTTTGCTTCCAAGCGGAGAGAAGAAAGGAATTCAGTGGAAGATTTTTCTCCCGCTAAAGGGAAAATAGCGGACACGGGTATTTTCTTTTCGCCTTCAAGTTCAATTCCTTCCACTGAAGAAGAACCATAAATGGAAACGAGCTTGCTTCCAGAAATGATCTCGACATTGGCTTTGCTAGAAAGGGTATCCAAATGGGCTTCGGTCGCTTCAAAAGGCTCAGGAGCAACCACATAGACCTTGCTTGCTAATCCAGAAAGATAAATCGCGTCTTCAACGGCATGGTCTTTATAGCCATAGACCGCGACATCTTGGCCTTTGAAGAAATTGCCATCACAGGTCGCGCAATAGCTGACCCCTTTGCCTAGGAATTCGTTTTCCCCAGGAACGCCAGCTTTCTTATTTTCAACGCCCGTCGCGACAATGACGGCTTTGCACAAATAATCGCCAGCATCGGTTTTGACCAAGAAGCCATTCTCGACTTTATTGACCGACATCGCGGCCCCATAGGCATAATTCACGCCAAGCTCGCTAGCTTGGTTAAATAGATTCATCGCTAAATCTGGTCCAGAGATTTTCGCCGCGCCAGGATAATTATCAATTTCGTGGATGTTATTTATTTTTCCTCCGGGCGCTCCTTTGTCCAAAACGACCGCGGAAAGGCTAGAACGTTTCAAATAAATGCCGGCGGTAAGCCCAGCAATCCCGGCTCCAATAACGACAACGTCAAGTTCGGCTTCATTCATCGTTTTTTGTCTCTTCTTGCTTGGCTTCGTCTTCCTGAATTTCCTTCACGTCTACCTTCTTTTCCTTACTTCCGAAGAAATAAGCCCATAAAAGCATCAACACTCCCGCCGAGCATAATGGGGCGAGGAAGAATCCAAAGGATAAATTCTTGGTGATGCCGCTTCCTTCATAAGCAACGGCATTCGCACCAAATAGGATCAAAGCCGATCCTAATAGTAGAAGCAAAGAAGAAACGCCAAGCAAAATGTTTTGGGTCTTCTTATCCGCTTTCTTTAATAGGACCAGCACGGACAAAGCGATTAAAGCCAATGAGCCTAGGACTAAGGAAATGAAAGCAATAAGATGCGAAGCATTGCCTCCAAAGATCACTTGATAGCCCGTATAACGCTTCAAAATCTCTTTGGTTAATTCATCGGCAATATTTAACGAAGGCAAAGCAAGCATTATCAGCCCAACGAAAGAAAGCCCCATTGAAGCAAAAAGCAAGGGACGTGGATCTTTCTTTTCTTTGTAAAGGTCATAAAGTTGGAACCCAAGGATCAAGAATGCGCCAAGGAGGATATAGACCAGCGAATTGCAAATGGACCACGAATTATCCATGCCCATGTTATAGGTGCTATCGCGCAACGGCTCAAGGAAGATGCGGACGATGCCATACCAAAGCAAATAGAAGCCGCATAGATCGCCTAAGGAACGTTTCTTCTTCCATAAGGCGGGGACGCCCCAAGCAATCACGAAATATCCGGCGATATTGATTAAGGATTCAATCAAAAACAAAGGCACGTACATCGTGCTTCCAGGCACGCCATCAACAAAAGAGGTGGCCATTTGATTTCTTAGCCAGGTGGGCAAGAACATCCACATAGAGGTTTCGGCCCCATAGACTTCGTGATTGAAGAAATTGCCCCAACGCCCAATGGCTTGGCCTAAAAGAATCGTCGGAACGATCAAATCGATAGCCAAACGGATGTTGAGATATTTTCTTCTAGTCAAAACGAAGGCAACCCCGACGATAATCCCTAAAGCAGCGCCGCCTAAAATCGTTAATCCGCCATCCCAGATTCTAAAAATCGAGGCGAAATCCTGATCGAAGCCATCGCGATGCCAATTGCCAACGACATACCAAATCCTCGCTCCTAAAATCCCCGCGGGGAAAGCAAGCAAGAACACGGAATCAACGATGCCATGCTTATGGAAAATCTTGTAAAGGCGGTGATCGGAAATCCAATAACAAGTTAACGCCCCTAGCAAAATGACGAGACCATAGAAGGCAACTGCAAAGCCGCCGTAATTGCTTTTGGTTTCATAATTGAACCAATGGAAGCCGCTGCCATCAATCGCAAATCCTGAAACCAATGGATAACTTAGATATGGGCTGACCATCTCTCCAGCCCCAAGGAAGAATCCTAAAGAAGCCGGAATCGCGGCAAACATCAAAATGCGGGCGATCTTCCTTTGCTTTGCCTCCATGTCGGGCTTGTAATAATAAAGGAAGAAACTAAGCCATAAACAAGCAAAGCTAACGCAGAAAAAGAATTGCAATATCCAGCCGAAGACACGGTGGACATTATTCCATCCCCAATGGCTTAGCAAAGAAGAAGCCTCGGTGATTAAGCTTCCTCCTAAGCCGATTAAGCCTAACCCCACTCCAAGAAGAATGAGGTCATTACGAGATAAGGAGACGAC
>CAMOEH010000034.1 GCA_946612055.1 uncultured Bacillota bacterium
CCTTTGGTCATGCTTTGTCTGGACAACCCTACTGGCCTTTTGTTTCCATTTCCAATTCTTTGCGAAGAAAACAGAAAGCATTTGGTTCATCTTGATTGTTGGCGTGCCATTACAAGTCATCATGATTCTAGCGATGAACATCCACCGTAAAAGGGATTTGAAATGAAGCGAGCCTTGGTTTTATGCGGAGGTGGATCTCTCGGTTCTTTTGAAATTGGCGTTTGGAAATATCTTCGCGAAATCGGGATGGATTTCCAAATCGTCACCGGAACCTCAATCGGGGCAATCAATGGGGCGATGGTAGCCGCGGATCGCTTTGATGAAGCGATTGCCATGTGGCAAAGCATCTCCGTCAACAAAGTCATCAAAGATGGCATCGATATCGATCGCAATTTCCTTTATGACCATTTCGATTTGAACCCTTCTTCTCCTTTCTCGCGCTTTTTGAAAACATATGCCAAAACCAAAGGTTGCGACGTAACGCCTTTAAAATCGATGTTGATTGAGGTTATCGAACCTTTAAAAGTTAATAATAGCCCTCGAAAGCTTGGCATCGTCTTGTGTTCTTATCCTTCTTTTTCTGAACTCGATGTCCTCGTCAATGACCTTCGTGAAGACCAAGTGGTCGATTATTTGATGGCTTCGGCTTCTTGTTATCCCGTTTTCCCCGTCTATTCCATCGGCAAGAAGAAATACGTCGATGGCGGATGGAAAAACAATCTTCCGATCGATTACGCCTTGCGCCTCGGCGCGGATGAAGTCATCGCCGTGATGCTAAATTCGATTCCCGCTGCCCAGAAAAGAGAATATTTCTCGTTGCCGAACGTCAAAGTCATCTATCCTTCCTGCAGCCAAGGATCGATGCTCAATTTCTCCCAATCTTTGATCGAGCCCAATATCGAAATGGGATATCTTGATGGCAAAAAGGCCTTCGGGGAGCTTTTCGGCAATGCCTATTTCTTTCTTCCGTCTCCAAAATTAAAAGAATTAGCCCATCTCCATTTCTTAGAAATGATGAAAGATGGCGCGCTTTCTTTTCATCGTCACGCGAAGATTCTTCTTAAAGAAGCAAGGCGTCCAACGGAAGGAAATGAGATCAATCTATTCCTTCTTAATCTTGAACGTTTGTTGAAACTATATGAGGTTCCTGCCCTCCACCAATTCGGGATTGAGGAAGCCATCCACTTGCTTTCTAGTCGCATCGTAAACGACACGGAAAATTCCTCGCTTCAAAAAGCAAATCTCAAAAAGATGTTTCTTACCTATCAAAAGAAAGGAAAAGGCGAGGTTAGGATCCCCGCCTTAGATCGATATCTATTCAAAGAATTAACTGCGGACGTTGGTCACGGAATATAGATATAGTGCAAAGGAAGATTCATTGGTCAAAGCAAAGCTTCCCGAGGTGATTTCCGCTTTATAGAGAATGGTCTTTTGATCTTCGGAGATCGTCGATTCCAAGGTGACGGCTTCTCCTTCCATCCCGCCATCATAAACGGTAGGAACGCCCGTGAAATCCCCATTGGTAGTAGCGTTACGCTTCACGGTGAATTCCAAATGGGTGACATAGCCCGAAGTCAAATAGAAATAAGATTCGAGCTTTTTCATTTGGATCGTGCCTTCATGATCTCCGCCACCACGCTGGATCAAATCGCCATGGAATGAGATGGTGTTATTGAGGTGATCGGTCGTCGAGAAATCGAAATCGTAATTGTAAGCACTTCCCGTCGTAGTTGGGATATCCTCGAGGGTTAAGACCCAATCACCCCAACTTTCTTGCTCGCTGCCACTAGGTGAAGAAGTCTCTTGGCTACTTTCTTGAGAAGAGGCCTCTTCTTCCGAAGTCGATGGATCAATTGAGGAAATTGTTTCCGAAGAAGGGGCTATTTCTGAGGAAGAAGTCTCCTCTTCGCTTGGTTGAGGAGTCGGCGTTTCTTTAGAAGTGCAAGAAACTAGCAGCAAGAGGACTGCTGGGATAAGGAATGCTCTTTTCATATTTTTAGTATAAAAGAGGAATGCCCTTAAAACCAATAATTGTTTCTTTTTTTCTTAAAAAGAAGAGGGGAAAGCGATATCCTATTGGTCGAGGTGTCTTATGAATCAAAATTGCTGGGATTTATCCATTTTCTTCTCTAGCCAAGAAGAATTCGAACTCGCATTGAAGGAGTTCAAAGCCAAAGGAGACGAGCTTGCTTCTTATAAAGGAAAGCTTCACGAAGAATCGTCGTTATGCGAATTCCTTAAGAAAAGCAAAGAAACGGAGAAATTGTTCGCAAGATTATATTTCTACGCGGAGATGCTTTCTGACCGCGATAAGAAAAACGTCGAGAACGCGACTTTGCTGCGGAAAGTCCAACTCGCGGTCGCTTCTTTCTCCGAAGCCCTTTCTTTCCAAGAACCCGAGCTCATTGAGATCGGAGAAGAGAAAATCAATTCTTTCCTTGCCAAGCATAAAGAATTCGATGAATATTCCTTCTATTTCGAAAAGCTTTTCCGCGGCCAACGCCATATCTTAAGCAAAGACAAAGAAAAATTGCTTTCTTCCTATTCGCCTTTGCTTGGGGAAGCCGGAACGCTATATTCCCAATTGACGGTTGCCGATTATAAGCCGAAGAAAGTCATCCTTTCTGATGGAAAAGAAATCGAAGTCAACATGAGCAATTGGACTTCTTTGATCGCCCAAACGAAAAAAGAAGAGGACCGTGCAGCGATTTTTGAATCCTTATATTCCTATTACGACGAACATAAATCGGTCTATGGGGAAATTTATAATCTCAACCTTCAATCCCAATTGGCCGTCATGAAAAGCAGAGGGTATTCCTCCATTTTGGAATCCCATCTTTATGGCAACGCCATCCCGAAGGAAGTCTTCACCAATTTGATCGATGTCGCCTCTAATGGCAGCGAGCCATTGAAAAAATATTACAAATTAAGACAAAAGGCTTTGGGTTTAACCGCCCATCGTTCCTATGACCGCTTCCTCCACCTCGCCGAAGCCGATAAGAAATATAGTTACGATGAAGCCAAGCAGCTTTTCTTCGATTCTTTATCGTCCTTCCCCAAGGATTTTCAAGAGAAAGCGCGCGAAGTTCTAAAAGAAGGATATGTCGATGTCTATCCTGGCCCAGGAAAAAGGACCGGAGCCTATTCTAATGGCGGATATGACTATCACCCCTTCATCCTTTTGAATTTCATGGGCGAACTCAATGACGTTTTCACGCTTGCTCATGAAGCCGGCCATTCGATCCATACCCTCTATAGCGAGGAAGCCCAGCCGACATTGAAACAAGATTACACGATCTTCGTCGCGGAAATCGCCTCGACATTCAATGAACATAATCTTTTAGATTATCTTCTTACCCATGAAAAGCTCTCTCGTGAAGATAAAATCTTCCTGTTGCAGAAAGCCATCGACGAAATCTGCTCCACTTTCTACCGTCAAACCTTATTCGCCCATTACGAATATGAGGTTTCTAAGCTTGCCGAAAATGGACAGCCGATCAATTACCAAGGGCTATCCGAAATCATGGTTCGCCTTTATAAAAGCTATTACGGCATCGATATCGAAGAAGAGAAGGTCAAACCTTTGGTTTGGGCTTATATCCCCCACTTGTTCTATTCGCCTTTCTATGTCTATCAATATGCGACTTCTTTCACCTCGTCGATGCTAATCTATGAACGCGTCAAAAACAAAGAAGAAGGCGCTTTCGAGCAATATATCAATCTCCTCCGTTCGGGCGGAAGCGATTTCCCCGTCGAGCAAGTGAAGAAAGCCGGCGTTGATTTGACTAGCAAAGAGCCTTTCCTTGCCGTCATCCGCAGAATGGAAGACCTCGTCAATCAGCTCGAAGCCATCCTTGAGGAGAAGCGTTGATTCTTCCTAAGCGAAAGAAAAAGACCTACAATATATTGACACGGAGTTCCTTATGAGCAAAAAAATCCTAATCGCTTATTTCAGCCATGGCGGGGAGAATCTCGTCGACGATTCGATCCAAGATATCGGCGAAGAAGGCAATACCGCCAAAATCGCGAAAGCATTGAAAGAGGCTTTGGCCTTCCTCGATGTCGAAAGCGATCTCTTCGAAATCGATCCAATGATCCCCTACCCCTATCTTTACGATGAAACCGTCGCTAGAGCCAAAGAAGAAAAAGCCCAGGGAGCGCGCCCTTTAATCGAAAACGGCCCCGCTTCTTTTCAAGACTACGATCTCGTCTTCTTAGGCTATCCCAACTGGTGGGGAAGCGTCCCCATGCCAGTGATGACGTTCTTGGACAATCACGATTTCACCAATAAGACCGTCATCCCCTTCATCACCCATGGCGGACAACTATTCATGTATTCGTTAGAAGAGATCCGGCGCGAAGTCCCCAAAGCCGAAGTCATTGAGGGCTTTGCCGTCGCGGCCGCTTATATGGATACTGGGGCTCTTAAGATTGCCGATTGGCTTTCCGAGCATTCCGACTTATTCCTATAATCTTCGACAAGCAAAAATCCCCGAGCGCGAACTTGGGGATTTCTTTTGGCTTTATTGGCTTATTTGGCGTAGGCGGTGAATTGGCCCATTCGGCAACAACATGAGCGCCCATTGCTGTCGCGGTCGTCAAATACTGATGGAGAACACAATCCCCAACGGACATTATCGTTAATGAAAAGAAAATCGAACGCTTAGAAATTTTTATACGGCAGCATCTTTTCCAGCAAGACGGCATTGATTAGGGAAGGGTCATCGTGGCAATAACGGTTTTCGATGAAAGGCGAAGAAAGGACTTTCTTGGCGATTTCCCTGCGGATCCTTTTGGCCTCGCTTCTGCTTTTCCCTTTTAGGAACAAGGAAAGATGATTTTGATTGAATCCGCCTTGAGAATGAATGATGGCATCAAAAGCCTCCTCAATCGCAGGATCAATTTCTTCGTCAAGATAATCGTCAAAAGTTTTGCAATCGCGGTCAATCATCGCGTAGAGATATCCCCGTTGATGGCAAAAGGAAGCTAAGGCTTCATATTTCGCGATCGATTCGTCTTGGCACATCCCCAAAATCGATTTCATTTCAATGATCGCGATATAGCCTTGCTTCGTATAAAGGAGGAAATCCGGATAATAAGGGCTTTCTTTCTTCGCCCAATATTTTCGGTATGGCAAGATGAAATTCTGGCCTCGGATGCTAGAAACGATACCCGTTGAAGCGGCAAAAGTTGCAAATTTGACTTCGTGGAAATCGTTTAGAACCAAATCAAATCCGCGATCAGATTGGACGTGGATTAATCCAGTAGGAATGGCATCAGGGCTATTCAAGGCAAGGAAATGATCTAACGAATAAGATTTCGGGTTTCCATTGCATAAAGAAAGGAGAAGACGAGCCTTCTTTTCGTCGATTTTATCGGCAAAACACAGCTTCGTAACGCTTCCTTTTCTCATGCGAAAATGGATTTAGAAATGGCAAGAAGATCGGAAAATCGCGTTAATCTGGCATCGGGATTATTTGCTTTTCCAAAACCATAGCTAGCGTGAACAAAGGGGATGCCCGCTAGGCGCGTCTCGGCTTCATCTTTATCCGTATCTCCAACATAGATTGCTCGATCAAGATGGTTTTCTTCGATCAGTAGACGAATATTTTGATTCTTGGGCAAACCATTATCCCCCCAGCAAATATGGCCATCGAATCGATCTTCTAGATGCGTTCCGCCTAAAAAGGCTTCGATATATCCTTTTTGGCAATTGGATAGAACATAGAGGAAATAACCTTCCTTTTTCAAAGCTGTCAACGTTTCTTCGACTCCTTCATAAAGAAGGCCTGGGTGATGAAGAATCTCTTCGTTTTCTTCTAAGGAACATTGTTCTAACAGGGCATATCGCTTTTCTTTCTCGAAATCGGGGAAAAGTTTATCGGCAATGCCGGTCATCGGAAGTCCCATGCAAGAACGCATCGCTTCCGGGGTGACCAAATCCTTTTTCCCGAGTAAGCGGAAAAGCGTTTTGCTCCAGCTTTTGGCAACTTCAGCCGAGGCATCCCACAGGGTGCCATCCAAATCGAAAATGATCCCTTTTTTCATCGGAGAGATTATAGCAAAAGAAAGCCCGAGTTATTCACCCGGGCTTCGTCTTACATCAATTCGCGGTAGAGACGGAGAACGTCTTCTTTGCTAATCGGGGCTGGATTGCCTGGCATGCAAGCGTCTTTCATGGCGCAATCGGCAATGAAGTCGAGGTCTTTTTCTTTCATGAAGGCAAGGCCATGGGGGATGCCAACGTCATCAGAGAGTTTGATGACGGCATCGATCGCGGCTTGACGGTATTCTTCTTGGCTCATCTTTTCATAGCCA
>CAMOEH010000035.1 GCA_946612055.1 uncultured Bacillota bacterium
AAATGCCGGCAATGGCCGCTATTATTACGTCGAATCAACGGCAAGCCTCGTTAAGGTCATGTTAAGCTCGGTCACCGACGATGTCGCCAATACCTCGATTGCTGGCAAAGCCGCCATCCAGATCCGCAAAGAAGATGATCCTTCTTTAGAAGGGGTCACTTCCTTACCCGATTTAATGGGTTATAACTATTGCCGTATCAAACAAGATGCGACGACCGTTTTGACCACGCAATATAGCGCCCAGGAAGAAGATGGGCAGGCATCGGGATTTGCTTTCGTTCCTATCTACGCCTATTGGGCTTTTGGCAAGGGAAAGGTTTCCTCTTTCACCAGTGCTATCGGCACTTCTTGGACTAGCGGTATCCGTTCGATGCCTGATGGCAAGCGTTTCTTCCAAAACGCCGCGAAGCAAATGCTCCCGGATTCTTCTAGCAACGAGCAGATCACCTTCGAATATCGTTTGAATGGAACCACCGCTTTAGCCAAGGTGAGCGCTAACGATGGCGATAAAGAAGCCGATATCAGCTTGGTTTTGACTGCCCCTAATGGCGAAGAAAAAACCTATAAGCCATATTATGATGGATCAGGCTATAGCATCCTTTTGGATACGCCTGTGGTTGGGGATTATAAAGTCCATATCGTTTACCGCCACCACGTCACCTGGAATAATGGCGAGGTCCATATGGAAACCTTAGGGGAAGTCGATTATCCGCTTCATTTCGATTATTCCAAAGAATATAACCTCTTTGAAAACCATAATGGCGAAGTCCTTTATCGCCTGTCGAAGAATAACGGCACCACTAGCGTCAACGAAGTCGATTACGAGACCCTTTCTAGCGAAATCGAATTCCGTAGCTTCCGCTCCTCGATGATGTGGCTACTCTTCACTAGCCTTGCGATCTTCCTAGCCGATGTCTTCGTCCGCAAAAGCGAATTCAAGAAAAAGAAAGTCGAAGCTTAAGATCACCGCGTGAAAGCGCGGTTTTCTTTTGCATTAGTCTCTTTATATAAATAAGGAATAAAAAAAAGAAATGGCCCTGCTAAGCAAGGCCATTATCGATTATTGATGGGAGCAAGTGACCCGTAGATAAGGTGTCTTTGGATTGCTTGAATAAGAATAATTGGAAGCATCTCTTCCATAGAGGACGGCTTTGACGGTATAGCCATCAGAGAAGGTCTTCGTGAAGGCATAGCCAGAATAGGTGGTCGCGTAATATCCGGTTCCGCTAGAAACGTTTTCTTGGCTTTCAAACCATTTCTTCGAAGGCTTTAATACCGCTCTTACGGAAGAGAGGATCTGATTTTGGTAAGTATCCCAGCTTTCTTTCCTTCCTTGGATCTCGACGGCACTAGAATCGGTGAGCATCGTCGCTTCTTCTGCCATCGTCCCTAAATAGACATAAGGAAGGGCGTGAGGCGCGATGACATCAATTGAAGCAAGGACTTCTAAAGTCGCATTCCTCCAACTGCCGCTAGTAGGAACGATGAAGGGCTCATCGTAGAAAACATCGATTTGGGGATTGGTCATCTTGTCGTTATCGTCATATTCCCCATAGAAATCGACTTTGATGCCGAGTTCATTATCTTCGGCATGCATCTTGACGTTGACGCGGTCGAAATCGACGGTCCATCCGGCTTTTTGATACGTTAATTTGGCGTTGCCAGCCAAGTTGGTATCAAATGCTCCGGTGCTAAGGATCGATAAATGAGCAGCCTCGGTGATATAGGTAGAGGTCGAATAATCGTAGGTGCGGCTAGCTTCGACCCAAGTCGCGAGGATGCGCCCAGGCAAATCGATGAAAGGAATCGCATGTCCTCCTAAATGAGGTTCCATGATATCAAGAACCTCTTGGCTCCAACCAATCGTGTAATCGATGGAAGAGCTAGAGGAGCTCGAAGTCGAGCTGCTTTCGGAAGAAGAAATCTCACTGCTAGAAGAGCCTGGATCAAGAGAAGACTCACTAGAAGGGGGGTTTTCTTCTTTGCCACAGGCGGATAAAAGTAGAAAAGAGGCGCACAATAGTAATGGATAAGTGTTCTTTTTCATCATTTCGCCTCCTTTTTGATCAATTATTTAAGCATGCTTGCGCAGGCGTATTGTCAGTATATGGCAGGGGCAAAAAAAGCAAATATTTTTTTATACCCCAAAACCCTTGAAAACGCTTTCTTGCGTCAAAGAATGGAAAATTTTCAAAGATTTTCAGTTTCCAAAAATTAGAAAACATCGATGAAATCTGCCTTTTATCCAAAAAGCAAAATTTTGGTTTCTTCTTTTGCCTTTAAATTTGAAAAAAAGTAATGAAAACGGTGTTGAAAATAATGAAACCTCTCATATAATGACGCATATTTTGGGAGGGAATTTATGAAAGAGCATAAGTCAAAAATCCTCATTCTAAGCGCATTTGCCGTCTTGGCCATCGCCTCATGCGGCAAAGGCAATCATTCCTCATCGGCAAGTGAATCTTCTGTTCCAAGTTCTTCGCAAACTAGCGAGAGCAGCCAAACTAGCGGTGAAACTTCTTCCTCTGAATCAAGTCAATCGAGCTCCGAGGAATCAAGCCACGAACTTGAAAACTGGGAAGGCCAGACGTTTGTCGGCCAATATCAAGGCGGCTTCACCACTTTGATCATCAACGAAGACAAATCCACCTGCTGGGATACCGACACGGATCATCTTCCGGCTTTGATGGAAGCTCTTCCTGGAGGCATCTTCCACATCTATTCCGATGATAGTGTCCCTGAAGAAGAAAAAGTGGACATCTATACCGATGGAACAATGGCCGTTTTAGTCCACGACGCGACGGCGAAAGATTATTTCATCGTCGACAAAGGTGCCGAATATGGGGCTGCTAACGCGTTAGCCAAAAAAGAAGATGGCTCCTTGATGATTGGCTCCATCATCGTCAATAACCAGCCAAAGTGCTTCTGCGCGATCGGAAACGAATATCAATTCGGCATCCAGATCGAGCTTAGCGCCGGCGATTCGATCGAAGCTTTAGGTGCTATCTTCGATGTCGTTGTTGATGGACAATCCTCCACTTATCGCACCATTAGCGCCGGCAACATCGCCCAAGGACAGATTGCCATCATCCAAGATTATCAAGTCATCAAGAAAACCTATCATGGTGAAAATGGCGATTTGGTCATCGGCAAAAATGGCGACGAAATCGTCTATGTGACTCTTGATGGGGTTGTCATCGATCCGACTTTGGTCGAAGAAAATGAGAATGGCATCACCATCAAAGGTGGCGAACGCACGCTCGATAATAGCGATCCCGCCCATATCGTCTGGGTCTATTCGGCGGTCGATTACACTTTAGACGAAGCTGCGATGACCTACGTTAGCGTTGATGCGACGACTCGCGAAGATGTCTTCGCCGCTTTGGATATGAGTCAGACTCAATTCACCGCGGTCGTTGGGGAAGATGGTAACCTCTGGGCTACCTTCACTCCGACTGTCGGCGGCATGTTCAACGTC
>CAMOEH010000036.1 GCA_946612055.1 uncultured Bacillota bacterium
AGATGATGAGATCGAAATAGCCTTCGTCATCATTGCTTCGGACATAGACGGAATATTGATGATTCGGCGAATAGAAATAGGTCTCGTCATCTTCATCTTGTTCAAATCCCGCCTCAAGCATAACGGTTTCATAAGCTTGCAGGACTTGATTAAGGTCATCGCCTTCTTTAGGAAGGACACGAACGTAATTTCGCCCAAGGACGAAGCCGGTTCCTTCGTTAACCAAAGCAGGCAAAACATCGGTGATTTCGTTTTCCATCCACGCATCGATCATGGTCGCGATTTCTGCGGTTGGCCACGCTTCGAAGGGGATGAGGTCCTGAAGATAATAAATGTAGAGGGTGATCGTTCCCTTTTCTTCGTCAAAAGTCAGAGCTAGGTAAGAGCCGGTTTGCCCTTCTTGCTTATAAGCCATTTTGGCGCCTTCGACGTCGCTACATTGCCATCCGTCGGCTTCAAGGACGCCTAGATAAGCGGAATAATCTTCGGAAGTAGCGGGAGAGATACTAACCTGGACATTCATGTTTTCGGCTTGATCTTCTTGATAATAGGTCGAATTGTTCGGGTCTTCGTAATAGGTATAGGTTGCCCCTTCGATGTCTAAAGCAGGAACATCAAAGGCAGTTGCGCCCCAGTTTCCAAAATAGGAAGCGATGATTTCGGCATCGAAATGATCGGATACTTTCGGGGCGGTGTAGGGGAGGAAATAGATATCAAGATCCTTGTAAGAAGGATCATAGAGATAGGCGATTTGATAGGTATCATTCGGCGCGATCGCGATATGGTAGCCTTGCTCACGCTCTTCTTGGATCTTCCATCCTTCTTCTTCGAGAAGCTTGCCATAGCCCGCATCATCGCCTTCGGTTGCTACATCAACATCGACATAGCAATAGATGGCCATGCTTTGGTAAGAAACCGAATAGAAGTCGGCCTCGAAAGCAGGTGGGGCAATGATATCATCGGGGGTAAGTTCGAAATCCCCGATCAATAAGAAAGCCAAGGTTTTCGCTTCCATCACGGGGAATTCGTAATAATAGGGGTCATAAGCTTCTAAGAAGAAATTGCCATCGGAAGCGTAAACGGTATTATATTCGTCCCAATCGGGGTCATAGACTTGCTTTTGGCCACCGAAGAGGACATCGATGAAGCGATTCCCTTCTTCGGTTTCTACCTCTAATTCATAAAGATAGACCGATCCCGATTCGGCCGAAGCTTGGGAAGAAACGTCTTCGCCCTGGAATCCCGCTTTTTCTAAAAGCTGGGCGTAGGAGAACAAAACCATGTCATCGACTTCGGGTCCATCGACGATAACATGTCCGCGTTCTTCATCATAAGATCCGGTGAGATTCTCTAAGCCGACGAAGGGAAGAGAGTTCCCATAAAGATGCTCGCGGAAAAGGGCTTCGATATCTTCGCTCCAGCCTTGTTCTACCGAAGAAGTTGAGGATGAAGTAGAAGAAGTCGAAGGTTCTTCGCTTTCTGTGGTTTTGCTTTCTTTCTCGCCTCCGCAAGAAGCTAAGCCAAGAGCAAACACCGCGGAAAGAAGCAATAAGTTCGTTCTTTTCATATGTTTCCTTTCTTTGCAGTCGCAAATATCGATTAAAAAGAATAGGTCTTTTCCCTCTCTCTCTTTCAAGATTGCTTGCACAGGCGCATGCGCACGCGCGTGCTCCATAATTAATATCTAAGAATTAATTCGTAAAAATAAGGGAAAAGCGAAACTTACATCCGTAAAAATCACTCATTTTTTGCGTGCTAAGATAAAGTCGACCAACATATTAATCAATTTTTGCATTTATTTCAGGAGGTTTTTTATGAAAAAAAGAACCCTTATCGTCAGCCTCAACCGCTGGACTCTTAATAATCTCTATTATTCGACTGATGCCATCGTGTCCGGGGCGAATAACGACTTCGGAACTAACGAAAAAACTGTAAGAAAGCATAACGAAAATAGCTCCTCCTGACGGGGGAGCATTTCTTATGTGGATTAGATTAAGGGATACGTGTATCGATTATTCGAATTCGACGACCGAATTGACATGGACGATACGCATGAAGTTGGTTTGGCCAGCGCCAGTGGGGGTGCCACCAGCGATGATGATTGGGCTACCGGCAGGAATGCCTAGGTTTCTAGCAATCTTTAACGCCAAGACTTCCATCTCTTCGATGAAGTCAGGCATGCTCGTTTTTAGCAAGACGGAATATACGCCCCAAGTCCAAGCGCCTTCCAAAGCGACTTTGCGGTTTGCCGTAACCGAGATGATCGGGCAGCAAGGACGCGATTTGGCCACGCGCCAAGAGGAGAATCCTCTTTCGGTGAAATTGACGATGAGCTTAGCTCCAATAAGATGAGCAGTATTGGCCAAAGCGTTAGAGATTGCGTCGTTATTGGAACGTTCGCTCGTCTCATAAGCTTCGCGGGCCAAACGGACATAATCCAAATGGTTATTTTCTTCGGTTCTAGCAATAGCCGCTTGCATTTCCACGGCTTTCACCGGGTATAAACCCGAGGCGCTTTCTGCAGATAGCATCACGCAGTCGCTTCCTTCGTCAACGGCCGTAGCAACGTCAGTGACTTCGGCTCGCGTTGGACGAGGATGGGTGACCATCGAATCAAGCATTTGCGTCGCGGTGATGACGGGTTTGCCTTTATCGCGGCATTTCTTGATAAGAGAACGCTGGATGTCAGGAATTTCTTCGGGTGGAACTTCAACGCCCAAATCGCCACGTGCGACCATGATGCCATCGGCAATATCGATGATTTCATCGATTTTTTCCAAAGCTTCTGGGTTTTCGATTTTGGCGAAGACTGGAATATTGGGCTTGCCGTATTTTTTCAAAATGGCTTTGAGGTCGCGGATATCTTCGGGTCGGCGGACAAAAGAAGCGAAGATTGCATCCATATCGTGTTCGCAGGCGAAGCGAAGATCGTTTTCATCTTTCTCGGAGATGAAAGGCATCGATAAGCGGGAGAAGGGGCAATTGATTCCCTTCTGGCTTTTTAATAGATGAGCATTTTGGGCTTCGACGATGAGTTCGCGATGAGCTTCATCTTTTTCTTTGACGAGCAATTCGAGATTGCCATCATCAATAAGGATGCTATCGCCGACGGAAATATCATCATATAGGCCAGGATAGGTGACGGAGAAACGTTCATCGTTGCCGACGATCGGTTCCATCTGGATGCGCATGATTTGCCTATCGGCAACCTTGACGCCTCCTTCTTGCATATAACCCGTGCGGATTTCTGGGCCTTTGGTATCCAAAGCAACCGGGATAAGAAGCCCCATTTCTTTTTCAAGCTCACGGGCAATATTTAGTTTTGCTTCTTGGCTAGGATAATCGCCATGGCTGAAATTAAGCCTCATGACCGACATACCTGCTTTATATAAAGCGAGAACCATTTCTTTGGTATCGCTAGCAGGGCCGATCGTGCAAATGATTTTCGTCTTGTGGGAAATATTCAAAAGCATATAGAGGCGACCTTCTTTCTTATTTGATCGAATCCGCTAAAGCGAGGAAATCATCGCGACTAGCTCGCGGCAATTTGAGTGCGTCGTAAATATCGTAATCGACGAGATCGTTGCCATGAATTCCCACGCAACGTCCGCCTTTTCCTTGGAGAAGAAGATCCACGGCATAACCGCCTAACCTTGCTCCTAAGACGCGGTCGAATGCGCTAGGAGAGCCTCCGCGTTGGATGCGGCCTAGGATTTCGGCTTTGGCTTCGAATCCGGTTTCTTCGCTGACCCTCTTCGCAAAGGCGTGGATGTCGGGGAAAAGCTTCTCGCTAACGATGAGCAAGCACATTTTCCTGCCGGAGGAGTGGATCTCTTTCAACGAATTGATGATTTCTTCTTCCGAAAGCGGATGGTCAGAAGAGTCGATGATTTCAGCGCCTTGAGCGATGCCAGAATAGACGGCAAGGTCGCCACAACGATTGCCCATGACTTCGACAATCGCGCAGCGCTGATGGGATTCGCTGGTATCGCGGATGCGGTCGATTGCGAAATTGATGGTATTCAAGCAAGTATCGAAACCGATCGTGTAATCGCTAGAAGCGATGTCGTTATCGATCGTTCCGGGGATGCCAATGCAGTTAATGCCCATCTCCGTGAGTTTTTTCGCGCCCATATAAGAGCCATCACCACCGATGACAACGAGAGCATCAATTCCTCTTTTCTTCAAATTCTCAACGCCGATTTTACGGACTTCTTCGTTTTTGAATTCGGGGAGTCGCGCGGTCCTTAATACCGTTCCGCCACGATTGATGATGCCAGAGACGGAAGAACGATCCATTTTGAAGATGCGATCTTCGACAAGTCCTTTATAGCCATCGATGATCCCATAGACTTCAAGCCCATGCTTTAAGCCAGAGCGGACAACGGCCCGGATCGCGCAATTCATGCCCGGAGCATCGCCGCCAGAAGTGAGAACACCAATTTTGTGAATCATAAAAGAAAACCTCAATATGCCAGTCTATTATACCAACATTTGCATAAGCAAAAAGATAAATGGATGATGTTTTACAAAAAAATATTGGTCAATCAGCTCTCCGTAATCCTTGTTTTCCGCGGAACTTTCTGTTCGACAATAATTAAATAAAGGCATCTTTCTTCAATGCGTTTTCGAACATAAACATCAAAGTCGGATGCCTTTTTTCGTTTTTCACGCCAAAACGCAAATTTAAGCGGTTTCGATTTTGGCTTTTAGACGTTGAATTGACTCACAATAATCATCTTTGTCGCTGTCTAATTCAAATTCCATTTTCGGAAAGTCGTTTTCTAAAGTCGCTATTAGCGACAACAACTCGGTCTTAAATTTGGATAATGAATTATCAATCTTAGACAAATTAACAAGTAAGCAGTAGTCATAATAGTCACCGGCAGAATGATCATCTTTAATCATTTCGATGGCTTTCGGTATAGAAATATCAAGAAACATCTCCTGTCTGATTAAGACACATACATCATGAACATCTAATTCGTTTGGGGTCTTGTTCAAAATATTATTAATATCTTTTAA
>CAMOEH010000037.1 GCA_946612055.1 uncultured Bacillota bacterium
GAAAGGGATATTACGCTTATTTCGATCCGAAAGATCCCCATTCCCAATTGCTCATCTTCCATAAGAAGAATTGGGAAAAAGACGATGAGACGAATTGACGAAGAAACCTTGATGGGCTTTGAGACCTATCTCCACATGCAAGAAGGAACGCCGCTCACCAATCTTTTGAACGCGTTCTCTTATCTTATAAGCAAACTTGGCAAAGGCGCTTGGGTCGGGGTTTACCTTTATGACGAAACCAAAAAGGCCCTTGTCCTCGGGCCTTTTATCGGCACGCCGGCCTGTTTGAAGATCCTTCCAAGCCGCGGCGTTTGCGGGGCTTGCTATTCCGAGAAGAAAGAAATCTATGTCCCGGACGTCCATCAATTCCCGGGGCACATTGCCTGCGATGCTTCAAGCCTTAGCGAATATGTCAATTATCTTTGCGTGAATGGCAAAGAGATCGTCTTCGATGTCGATAGCGACGAGCTCGATGGCTTAAAAGACGATGTCCCTGGCCTACGGCAGATCACGAAACTTTTAGAAAAAGCGGCTTATTTCGCCGCTTAATCCTCGGTGCTCACCCTCTTGCGGAATTTGCCTGCAAGAAGGTCATTCAAGAAGATCAGCAAGAAGGCCAAGGCCGTCACCAAGGCGGTCGCTATGATGAGTTTTCCGATGGTCGGCCCGACGCCTCCATCCTCGAAATTCATGAAGTGATAAGGATAGAAAGAGCCGTCATAAAGCGGCGCATCGCCCCAGATTCTTGGACGAATGAGCTCAAAAGCCGCATAGATGCCCGGCAACAATACCCAAATGGGGACGATGTTGAATTTCACCGTCCCTTTTTCTTCGAATAGGATCCATTCCGCGATGGTAAGAAGAGGCATCAAGATGAAAAGGGCGATTTCCGCGAAGGAGAAGCCATTCACCTGGAAGGGAACAAGATAAACGAAATAGCCGAAGAAATTGATAAGCGAGAAATAGACGACCGACAATCCATAAGGCATATAAGGAATCACGGGGTTCCCTTTTTGGCCATGGCGGAGGTCGAAGGCGCTTAAAACGGTCATCACAGCGAAGAAAATCGCGTTATAAAGGTCGGAAAGATAGCCCCAATAGTTATAGACATAGTTTGGGTTGAAACCCTGAGAAGCAACGAATTGGGCGTAATAGACCAAAAAGAAAACGGAGAGCGAGAATGCCGCGGATCGATAAATCAAAGCGACCAAGCGATTGCGAATCATTTTTCTTTTCCCTCCTAAGCCAAGGCTTATCAGCTTTGGCGTCGCGTGCTATTCTAGCACCCGTGGAAACGAAGAAAACCCCGAACCTCAATCTTTGGATGGCCGGCCAAGATGACGAATATCCATTTACCGGCTATACCCATGGCCGTGAGATCGCAAGAGGCCTGATTCTCGACGAAGAAGGCAATATCGCAATCCATCTGGTCAGCCGGAACGATGTCTTCAGCAACCAAACCTATTACGAGACTCCGGGTGGCGGGGTTGACGAAGGGGAAAGCCCTGAGGAAGCCCTCAACCGCGAATGCGAGGAAGAGATCGGTTACTCGGTCGAGATTCTTGGCAAACTCGCCATCGTGGAAGATGCCTATAACCTCATCGGAAGAAGGAACATCAATCACTATTTTTTAGCCAAGCGCAAAGCCTTCGAAGGGAAGCATTACGCCTCGGAAGGAGACGGCTTCATCCAGAAGACTTTATGGGTGAATTTGGACGAAGCGATCCACCTCTACGAATCGATGGGAGATTCGCTTGTGGCAGGGCTCGTCAAACGGCGCGAATTGCCGATTCTCTATGCGGTGAAAAACGCCAAAATACTCTAAGAGAAACGACGGAGCAATCCGCCTTTCTTTTTCGTCCTAATATAAGAAAATCTTATCAATAAATTATTGAATTAGGAAAACTTATACATTAGAATTGGTCTATGGTTTCTTTGCTTACTGAACTCCGTTACTTCGTTTCCGTGGCCGAAACAGCCTCCTTCACGGAAGCGGCTTCTCGCTACGGTGTTTCGCAATCCGCGATCTCTCAAAGCATCAAGGCGCTCGAGAAGAAAATCGGCGTTACTTTATTCACCCGAAAAAACAAGGAAGTCGCCTTAACCAAACAGGGTCAAATCCTTTTCAAACGAGCGGTCCAGATCATTGCAGATTTGGACGATGCAATCGCCCAAGCCAAAGGAAGCAAAAAGGTCATCAAAGAGAAGCCTTTCATTCAGGTTGAGCTTAATGAGTATGGCCGGGATTCTCTTGACGAAATCCTTAAGTCATTTGCTGAGCAAGCCCCCGGCGTGGATGTGAAGCTCTCCAAGAAAGCCGATGCAAAGAAGATGCCTTCCTATTTTTATCTAAGCGAAGAAGACGATGGGAAAGGTGTTGAGCTACTCGCCAAAAGCCAAAGCGTTTTCGCCGAACTCCCTCGCAACTCCCTTTTGAGCGCGAAGGGCCAAGTTACCCTTCGTGACTTGGAGCGCCTTTCTTTGATCTGGATCGGCGATGCCTCCGAGAAGCGGAAGGTCGAGATCTTGAAGGAAAAACTTGGGTTAAAGGGGACGACGGTCTTTGTCGATGACGAAGAAACTGCGCTAAGCTTGGTGAATCGCAATCGCGGGTTCCTCTTGAATCAAACCGGATCCACGAAACGAAATCTCAAAGTCGTTCCGATCGCTAGCAGCAGCCAATCCACCCATTCGCTTTATCTCCGTTATCAGGGCGAAAGGATGAACGAGAACGAAGAAAAGTTCCTCGCCATCGCCAAAGAAAGCCAAAAATAGGGAACTCCCCCGATAAAAGGCGGCAAAAGCCCAAAATCTCTTTGACTTAAGTCAATCGGATATATATAGTTATCGAGCACGGCGCAATTGGTGAAACGGTGAACACACCCGGCTGTGAACCGGGCATGAACGGGTTCGACTCCCGTATTGCGCCCCAGCATTGCTAGATAGAACCAAGCCACTTGGTTCTTTTTTCTTTTGTTGCATAATTAGGCCATGATCATCGATTCGTTTGACACCAGCGAGCCTATCCTGAAATTGGAGCATTTCTATGGCGAAAAGGGGCATTTTCTCAAGAAGTGCCTCATTCTTCTTTCCGATACGCTTTTCGAATACCTTCAATCCCATTATGAGTTGAAGCAGGTTGGCTTGATTGGCAGCTCTTCTTATAAAACCCCGATTTACGCTTTTAAATACGAAGGTGAGACCATCGGCGTTTTGCTCTCGCAAATCGGCTCCGTCCTTTGCTCGGGCAACATCGCGGAGACCGCCTACATCACCGGGGCGAGCAAGTTTGTCGTGTTCGGTTCGTGCGGCACGTTGGACAAAGAACGTACCCAAGGCAAGTTCGTGATCCCGACGGAAGCTTATCGTGACGAAGGGACCTCCTATCACTTCATGCCGCCCAGCGACTTTGTGACGATCAAAAATGCTGGCAAGATTGAATCTTTATTCCAAAAA
>CAMOEH010000038.1 GCA_946612055.1 uncultured Bacillota bacterium
CTTCTTTTCTTCTTTCTTCACCGCGTTGAACAATGGGATTATCTCCGGTTTGATTTCTTTGATTCGAACATTGGTTTTGCAAATCGCTTTCGTTTTCCTTTTCCCACTCATCTTTGGGGTGATCGGCATTTGGTGGGGCATCGTCGCCTCTGAAATCATCGCTTGGATTATCTCTTTGGCTTTCGTTCAGGCAAAACGAAAGAAATACGGTTATTCTTCTCGTTAAAAGAAAGGGTACGTGCCTTTATTTTCGTTTCTTTGAGGATTGCTTTGCTGTTTTCTTGGCAGCGGAAACAATTTTCTTCGCGGCTTTTTTATGGCCGGTTGCAAGCAAGACGATAACGATGACAACAAGAACCAATCCAGCCCCGGCGCCTATTAAAGCGACGACAGGGATATCCACTCCGAATAAATGGATTTTCCGCTTGATAAAGCTTTCTTGGATAGAGACTTCAATCTCGGCGCTGATGCCGCGATATGTGGCGACCAATTTCTTGTTGTTAGCATCGAGTCGATACGAGCAAATGGAGGTGAAATCGGCAGTTGAAGCTTCCGATGTATTCGGATCTTCTAAAGTCGCGACAACTTTGACTCCTTCTGGAGCAGAGGAGAACGTGGCGTCAGCTTTAAATGATTTCTGCGTAGGACCGCTTTCGAAGGAAAGGGATTTGACGATTTTGCCTTCATAGATGACGCCGCTAGTGGCGATCGGATTCACGCTAGGATCGGCGGATTTGACGCCAACTTCGTTCCCCCAAATGTATTCTGCCCAATCTGGGAAATCGATGAAGGGGTTACGGTTATGTTGGTAGTTGTTGTAGATCAAGTTGTTGCGATGAATCTCGTATTCGTCGACAGGGTCAATACGGTTCCATTCCAAAAGGTCGGACATGATGCCCATGGCGACAGGTTTGGTGGCAGAACTAATTTCGGATTTGTCATCGCTAGTTGCGTAATCGGCTAAACAAAGATTTGGTTCGTATTGGGTAATTTCATCCGTCCCCGAAAGATTGTTATAACGGGCGACCATATAGAAGCAGGCTCGAGCGATGTTGCCTTTATCGCAATCTTGAGGTTCGAAAACCTTTTTCGCTTCGTCTTGAGACGATTTCTTGATAGGAGTTCCTAAAAGATTGCCTTCCAAAAACGATTTCTTTGTTCCGGCATCCGAATAAGAAAGGGTTTTGTCAACGTACCCATAAGGGCTGTTGTTGTGGTAATTCTGGTTTACTTCACCATCCGCCGATTGCAAATGGTGCAGATCGGTCCCGGCAGGGCCTTCTGCTCCGTTCGGGGCTTTGAAGCCGCGAGACTGGCACCAAATGTGCTCGCGGTTTGTCCCGGTTGCATTATGGTCATCCCATTCTTTGATATATCCGTCTTCTTCGCCAGGATTACGATAAAGAACATGCACGTATGGGTTGTTTTTCGAATATTGGTATTCGGTAAGAGTGTTCGTAGCAGCATCATAAACGCCAGTTCCTCTAGCAAGATCTGCCGTAGAGTTAATTGGCGAAAGATTCCAATCACGATCCGTAATTTCATAGGCCTTCCAAACATTATTGTATGAGAGATAACTCATGTTGTTTTTGAGGATAGGCTTGAGGTTTTTAAGAAGGTTTTGTCCGGTTCTTTCCGATTCGGATAAACCCGTTAATCCTGAATAATAGGAACGGATTTCGGTTTCGGTGCAATCGTTTAGCTTAATCATCGTACGCGGCAGATCGGATTCGCCCGCGGCAAACACGTTTGTCTTTTCAATCAAGCTAAGGGCACTTCCTCCAGCAGCCGTTGCAAAAATAACACCTAGCGTGCACAAGAAGGGGAAAATAGTCTGTTTTCTTTTCATGGAAATTCCTCTTATTCCATTATAAATGGATGAGCGTTACTTGCCACTATTTCCAATGCATTGCTTTATAATTGAAATATGAAAAAAGTTGTAGTCGAAGTTGATGGCATGATGTGCGGAATGTGCGAAGCCCACGTGAATGATTTGTTTCGCCGCGCTTTAAATCCGAAAAGAGTGAAATCATCCGCCCGCAAGAAAACAACGGTCCTGCTTTTAGAAGAGCCGATTGATGAAGAGAAGATCCGTTCGGCTTTGGACGGTTCTGGATACCGAGTTTTAAACATTAGTTTCTAAAATTGTCTTTTTCCTTTATACTTATAAGGAAAATGGAGGCAAAGTATGCGCATTAAAAACTCCAAAAATAAAACTTACTGGTTGGCTTTGTCGGCCATTATTTCTTTAGGTCTATCTTCTTGTGACCTTCTTAGGCCTAGGGATTTGACTAGCGAAAGCACGGAAACTTCTACTTCCGAAGATTCTTCGACGAGCACTTCCTCTTCCGGAGAAACTTCTACTGCCGTCCCTACTTCTGAAGACACATCGACAAGCTCTTCCTCCTCAGAAAGCCAATCGGAAGAAGTTTATACGACCTTATCCTTCGTCCTCGATGAGGAAAATGGACCGATCGATTCCGACTATGTAACCGAAGAGCAAACTAACAGTTCTGGAAAAGACGCCGCAGGAGAATCTTTCCCGATCGTTTATTCTAACGCGACCACCTCTCACGATGCCGAATATGGGTATGCGCAACTAAAGCGTTCGTCCGGATATCTCTATTCCACTGTTCCCCTTAATCTGAAATCGATCACCGTCAATTACAAATCCGGTGGCACGGGTGGCCTATATTTGACGTTAGGCAATTCAACAGAAGAACTTCTTTCTGGCGATGGCCCCATGATTAAAAGCGGAGAAGAAGTCGAGATTCTTGATGGCCAAACTCTCTTCCATCTTGAAGCAGGGAAAAACGTCATCTATATCGGCTCGATTCAAATCACCTATGAAGGCAAAGGAACCCCTTCTAGCTCTAGCAGTGCTTCTTCCTCTACTAGCCAGTCTTCCTCCACTTCTAGCAGCGAATCCTCTTCTAGCTCCGAAGATGATGATCCTGGCTATGCAAAACATTATATTTCGGATGCTTCAGTGAAAGTCGGCGATCTCGATTACTATTGCCCCTCCACTGGCGATATCAAAGTCTTGGTCATCCCCGTTGATATCAAAGGATATGAATTCACAAGCGATGAACTTGAAGAACTTGCCGCCTTAACCGGCGGAGAAGTCGAAGATACCTCCTATTGGGAATCTCTTGGTTCTTTCTATCGGAAATCCTCTTATGGCAAATTGAATTTCTCCTTTGAGGTTGCTCCGGTATATAAAACGAATCAAACTCCGCAGGAATTCTACGATGCCCATTCTGAAAACCAAGATTGGGCCGAAAGCTGCATCCGCGCTGGCGTCCAAGCCTATAAAGCCGCTAATGGCAACGCCTCCACTAAGAAATTCGATAGCAATAGCGACGGCTTAATCGATGCGACGATCGCTATCTATAGTTGCCCCAATGACTACGATTCAGAAATGAGTGCCATCGACTCTGGCAACAATTGCTTCTGGGCATATCAATTCTTTGATTATGATGGCGTCCCCGAAGACGCAACCGAAACCTCTTTGAGGAATTCTCCAATCGCCTACACCTATTTCTGGGCATCGTTTGATTTCTTCTTTGAAGGAGTCGGAAGCCGTTCCTATCACACGGGCATCGACGCTCACACCCTCATCCACGAAATGGGGCACGCCCTTGGCGCGGATGATTATTACAACACCTACACCAGCCGTCAAACGGGCGGAGAAGGCCACGAAACCTACGAACCTAGCGGCAATTACATCATGATGGCCAGCAACATTCTCGATCACGACATCTATTCCAAGATGATGTATGGGTGGGTCGATCCTTATGTGCCTTATGATTCTTGCGAAATTACGTTAAGCCCAACCGAATCTAGCGGGGATTGCATCTTGCTTAGCCCTTCTTGGAACGGCACGGCCTATGACGAATATTTGATGCTTGAATTCTATACCCCGACCGGCTTAAACGAACTCGATTCAAGCAATTACTATGGCAGTATCAAAGGGCCTTCTACTTCCGGTATCCGCGTATGGCACGTCGATAGCAGGCTATGCAAATGCACGGGCTATTCGAATTCGGAAGTGGCGCAAGCATCGTCCTTCTATTCCGAAACGGAAATCAAAAATGGCAACCTCGGAAATGGATATAGCTATTTCCCGCTTGTCGCTGCCAGAAATAGCGCCAAATACGATGCCAGCTTGATCCAAAACAAAGGCTACGAGCTTCTCCAATACATCTCGCCGAAGAAGACAAAATTCACCGATACCAACGGGATTGGCAATAACGATTTATTCACCCAAGGGCAAACCTTCTCCTGGGCCAATTATTCTTCCACCTACTTCAACAATTCGACGAAGATGAATAACGGAAAGACGCTTGGATATAGTTTCACCGTCAAATCCATCTCCTCCACTTCCGCAACCATCCAAATCACGAAAGCCTAACAAAGCAAAGGCCTAGCCAGTTGATTCGGCTAGGCCTTTTTCTATCCAATTACGCTTTGTTTTCGGGGAGGCCATCAGATTCGGCTTCGTCTTTATAAAGCTCTGCGATTTCTTTGAATTGCTCGAAGGTTGCAGCGAATGCATCAACGGCTTCCGGGGAGAATTGTTTTCCTCTTTGAGAAAGGATTTCTTGATAAGCGTCATCCATCGTCCAAGGCTTCTTATAAGAACGACGGCTCGTTAAGGCATCAAAGACATCGGCTACGGAGACGAGTTGGGCTTCTCTTGGGATTTGGTCCCCAACCAAGCCTTTGACATATCCTTTGCCATCCCAACGTTCGTGATGGCATCCAGCGATTTTCGCGCCAAGCTGCATGATGTTTCCAGGAACCCCATTAAGCAAGCGATCGCCATAGGCGACGTGCTGTTGGATGATTTTATATTCCTCATCGGTTAGTCTGCCTGGTTTTTCAAGGACGCTATTGGGAACCATAATCTTCCCAACATCATGAAGCATCGATGCAATCTTGATGTCATGGACATCGCTTTCGGAGAAGCCCATTTGTCTAGCCAAAACGCCAGAATATTCGCTTACACGTTTGACGTGATGGCCCGATTCACCTGATTTGGCTTCAAGAATCGTCGCGAAATTCTCCGAAATCGCGTCTTGGGTTTCGATCATTTCGGCCAAAGTCGCTTGAACTTTCTCGGCCATGGAATTGAAACTTTCGCCCACATCGGTAATCTCA
>CAMOEH010000039.1 GCA_946612055.1 uncultured Bacillota bacterium
ATCCGAAGCCGTGGATGAAGAACTAATCGCGAAGATTATCTCTCGTATGACCAACATCCCTTTCAACAAGATTTAAAAAGGCGATAGAGAGAAAGTTCTCGATTTAAAGAAGACTTTATCGAAGAGAGTAATCGGTCAAGATGAAGCTTTAACTTTAGTTAGCGATGCGATTCTCCGTCAGAGAGCAGGGATTAAAGATAGCAATCGACCTATCGGTAGTTTCTTGTTCTTAGGTCCTACTGGTGTGGGCAAAACCGAAGTCGCTCGTGCTTTGGCGGAATCCTTGTTCGATTCGGAAAGTCATATCATCCGTATCGATATGAGTGAATATATGGAGAAATATAGCACTTCTCGTCTTATTGGTGCCCCTCCAGGATATGTCGGATATGAAGAAGGTGGACAACTCACGGAGAAAGTGAGAAGAAATCCTTATTCTATCGTCTTATTCGATGAAATCGAAAAAGCTCATCCCGAAGTCTTTAATTTATTACTACAAATGTTAGATGATGGGAGACTTACCGATAGTCAAGGAAGGGTCGTGGACTTCAAGAATACGATTATCATCATGACTAGTAATTTAGGTAGTGAATATCTCCTCAATAATGAAAGAGATAAAGTGGAAGGATTATTACATCAAACCTTTAAGCCTGAGTTCTTAAATCGTATCGATGAAATAGTGTACTTCTCCCCATTATCTAAAGAGACTCAATCTAAGATTGTTGATAAGATGCTTAACAATCTCAATGATAGATTAAAAGAATCTTATTATTCGTTCGAATTCTCTGACGCTTTAAAGAGTTGGATCCTCGACAGTGCTTATTCACCAATCTATGGTGCGAGACCGATTAAGAGATTCATCCAGAATAAAGTGGAGACCATTATTGCGAATAAGATTATTTCACAAGAGGTTGACACCAAACACAAATACTTAGTTGATTATAACGGCCAAGAAGTCATAGTCAAACAAGTTTAATCTTAGGGAAGCCACCCTTTGGGTGGTTTTTTTTATCATCAAATTCTTTTTTACGGGACAATTGTATCAAAATGGGTAAACCTTTCCATTTACTCGAATCCCTCCAAATTAGGCTGTTCCGCTGCAATCGATTGGAGGGTTTTGTTTTGGCTTTTGATTGGTGGCCTTGAGACGAGAGGACAGCTGATGAAGCCAGATAAATTGGCTAGTGCTTTATTGAAGCTAAAAAGCTACAATAATCCTTGCATTTATGAATCATAACGGCATCTTCCATCACACACGCATTTCTATCTTAAATGAGCGTATTATCCGCTTCGAATATTCGCCTAGTGATCATTTTTCCAACGAGGAAACGATTTTTACCGCAAAGAAAAAAGAGCAGGGACGTGAGATTGAATTTCGCTTTGAAAAAGACATGGTTTCTTTTTCTAGTGGGAAATACATCATCCGCTTTTCCAAAGACAATCCTTTAAGGACGGTCGAGATCTTCGAGGGCGAAAAAAGAATTTATCGCTTCAAACCATTAAGCAATTCTGGCGAGCTTCCTTTGCCTAAAAAGACCCCATTGGTTTTCCCGATTATGGATTCCCCAAGGCTATTGATTGGTGAAGGCGGCTATGAAAGAAGCGAGAATTTCTTCTATGAGAAAGATGGAAAGGATCTCTATCTCCTTCTTTGCGATGGTGATTATCGTTTATTAAGAAAACTTTATATTCAAGTCACCGGTCATAACGAAATACCAAGGCTAAAGACCTTTGGTCTCTTTTCTTCCCGTTATTACCCTTATTCCGAATCCTCGGCAAAAGAATTGATCGAAAAATACCGGAAGCATCATATCCCTTTGGATAATTTCGTCATCGACACCGACTGGCGGGATAGCGACATAAACTATGGGGTCGGGTATGAAGTAAACAAAAAGCTTTTCCCAAATATGGAACGGTTTTTGCATTACGCCCATACCAAGAATTTGGAAATCTATTTCAACGACCACCCAATGCCTCTATCAAAAAAGCACAATGTCTTGAACCAAGAAGAAATCGACTTCCGTCATAAGAATCTCAGCCAATATCTTATGATCGGCCTCGATGGATGGTGGTATGACCGCAATTGGCACGTTTCCTTAAATGGCATCTCCAAACGGATACCGGTGGAATCGCTAGGCCGCTACCTTTATCGCGACATCACCAAGCAATTTTATCAATCCTTTGTTTTGGATCAGGAAGTTTATATTCGCCCCGTCACGATGAGCAACATCACCGAAATCCGTAATGGCAAATATGAGAAAATCAAAGATTCCAAAAGCCATTGCGTTGCGTTCCAGTGGAGTGGGGATATTGAAGGCGACGCTTTCGCTTTAAAGAAAGAAATCGTCAACATGAATCGCTGCGCCACCAATATGCTTGGCTATTATTCCAGCGATATCGGTGGGCACAAAGACAATGCGAATCGCTACGAATTGGTCCGCTGGTTCCAATATGGCGCCTTCTCTCCGATCCTTAGGCCGCATTGCTTCCGTCACCCCGTTAGGCCAAGAGAACCTTGGGTCTTTGGCAAAGCCATTGAAGCCATTATCAAAAGCTATATCGATATGCGTTATCGCTTGATTAATGTTATCTATACCGAAGCCTATAAGCATTATCAAAATGGTTTAGGAATCTTCCGGCCTCTTTATTTAAATTACCCGCTTGATAAAAGAGCTTATAAAGAAAAAACAAGCTATATGCTTGGCGATAAGATTTTGATTTCTCCTATTGTTAGCGATTATCGCCTTCCCGTTACGAAAAAGAATTTCGTAGGAGCGGTGTATGCTTCGATTTTTGATAACGAGGATTGCTTAGGGAAAGCGAAACGGACCTATCGCGATGACGCTTTCACCTCACCCAATTTAGAAATCGGAGAAACGATTCGCTTCAAAGGGAAGATTCGCTTCCGTCATGAGGAAGAGCTTCTTTTAAGACATAGCGGCAACGTCAGAGTGTATTTAGACGGTAAAGAAATCGTTCACGATACCCGTTATTATTGGGAACCTCGCAATACCAACATCGCCACATTGAAGGGGGGCGTGAGCTATAAAATCTGTTTGGAATACACCAAAATTGTCGAAGATGAAACCTTTGAACTCCTCCATGAGGAAAGCATGGACAATTCTTCCAAGAAAGTTTATTTGCCTGAAGGCGAATGGTTCAATTTATCTCACCGAAACGTCTATCAAGGACGGCGTTACCTCAAAGAGAAATATCGGCTAGAAGAGATGCCGTTATTCGTGAAGGCAGGAACCTTATTAATGCTTTACAAAAACGCGGATAATCTCTCCGCGGCTACCTTAAAAAATGTCGTCTACGATTATTATCCAAGCAAAAAAGAAATCGTCGAAGATTATTTCTATGAAGACGATGGCAAGACAACAGGCTATCAAGTTGGCCTTACCAAGATATCGCCTTATAAAACCGCTTTTGTGAATGGCCATTACGAAATCTATCTCCCCAAAAGCGAAGGCGAATTAGGCGATGGCATCGACGCGAGATTTGCTTTATTCAAGATGCACGTCCGCGACAAGGAGAAGGTTGTCCAAATCCTAGTTGATGGCAACCCCGTCCGCTTCGCGAGACATCATCATAAAAAAGGGGAAATCCCCTTCTCTGCTTCCGAATGGTCTTCTGATAGCAAGACGGCTGCTTTCAAATTCCGTCACGACTTGAAAAAAGACACGTTGATCCAAATCTTCGTTGAAACGAAATAACCATATTTTGGTTAACAAAAAAATCAAATAAGGGGAGATAATTTCTCCCTTTTACTTTAAAGTTAACTTAACGATAATAGTTTTGTTATGGGAAAACGAAAGGCATCGATTTATGACATCGCCAAAGCGGTAGGGGTATCTCCTGCTGCCGTAAGCTATGTTATCAATAATAAGAAAAAGGAATCCGATCAAACCCGGAAAAAGATCCTCCTAGCCATGAAAGAGATGGGCTATGTCGTTGATCATGCCGCCGTTTCTCTTTCACGCGGGAAAAGTTCCATCATTGGTGTTTGCTTTCCGCTAGAATCGGCTTCTGATGTTTTTTCAGACAACCCGTTTTATTCCGAATTTTTGGCTAGCTTTGAAAAAGAATGTTCTGCCCATGGCCATGATGTGATCATTGGTTATTTGAAAGATCCTGTCGATTTTGAGAACTGGCTGATCTCGCGAAGTTTAGATGGCCTTGTTATGTTCGGGCTATATTCTCCCGAGGTCTTTAATATCATTTATTCACATCACGTCCCTCTTGTTTTAACCGACGTCTATGATCAAACGATCGCTAGCCAAAGCATCCGCGTCGATGATGTCAAAGGTGGATATCTTGCTGGAAAATATCTTCTAGAACTTGGTCACCGCCACATCGCTTTTGTTGGCGGAGCTTTAAGCAAATCCAAAGTCGATGCTAAGAGACTTCAAGGATTAACCAACGCCTTGGCCGAGAAGGAAAAAGACTGTGCCTTGACCATTGAAACTTCCACCAATTTCCAAGGCGGATATCTCGCTGCCAATGAAGTGGCGCTACACAAAGACATCACAGCCGTTTTCTGCGGCTC
>CAMOEH010000040.1 GCA_946612055.1 uncultured Bacillota bacterium
AGGGATCGTCGAAGAGAAGACGCTTGCCGAGCTTCAAGAAGAATATCCTCTCCTTAATGGCGAAAAGATCCCAAGTCTACGCAAAGTCCTTTCTCTAAATAACGAAAGAGTTCCTATCGTCGTCGAATTGAAGGCTTATCAAAAGAATTACAAAGCCCTCGCGAAAGCCGCTATGAAAGAGCTCTCTTCCATCAAAGATAGCAAATCGATCACCTTGATTAGTTTTGATCCGCGCGCTTTGCTTTGCTGCAAGAAATCGCCCTTTACTCGTGGCTTGCTTATCGCCATCGAGCATCAATGGGTTTTCGCCTTGAGAGGATTCTTCGATTATCTTGATGTCGATAGCAATCTCCTTTCACTTAAAAAAGTTGTCTCCTATCGGAAGAAGGGGAATTTGGTCAATGCCTGGACGATCGATACCCATGAAAAATTAATCGACGCGCTAGATAAAACCGACATGATCACCTTCCAATCTTTGTCTTTAGAAGACCAGGCTTTATTAAGGAAATAAGGAAAATCGCCTTCGTTTATGATAGAATTCCCTCTACGTGGAAGGAGTTGATGGTTAATTGGACCCTCTTAGTATCGTCGGCATCATAGCATTAGCCATCTTCCTTTCGATGTGCGCGTTCTATTCCGCGACCGAAACCGCATTCGCAAGCTTAAATAAATATAAATTCAAAGTCCAAGCCGAAGACGGGAGCAAAACCGCGGCTTTGATCGTGCGCTTTTATGATCATTTTGATAGCACGCTCATCACGGTTTTGATTGGAAACAATATCTTTGCCGTTGGATTATCTTCGGTATCCACCTTGCTTTTCTTAAAGCTTTTCAACGGGGTCCTTAATGATGACCTTGTTTCTTTAATTGCCTCATTGACCATGGCCGTTTTAGTCTTCTTGTTCGGAGATACCATCCCCAAATTCATCGGAAAAAGAAGGCCAGACGCAGTCGTCAAGTTCTCGGTATATCCGCTTGCCTTCTTCTTTGGGCTATTTTATCCGTTAACTCTCATCTTCCGCGTGTTGAATTTCCTTTTCAAAAAGATGTTCAAAACAAAGGCGGAGCCCGAATTGACGAAAGAAGACTTCCTCAATACCGTCGAAGAAATCGAAGAAGCGGATGAGATCGAAGAAAACGAATCCGAAATCATCCAGGCTTCATTAAAATTCTCTGACCTTATGGTCAAGCAAGTGCTTACGCCTGCAAAAAAGATGGCGATGCTAGATACCAAGGGGCTATCTTCGGCTCAATTGATCGATTACATCAAGACCTGCCCTTATTCCCGCATCCCGATGTATTACGGCAAAGTCGATAACATCGTCGGCATCTTGGTCGTGAAGAATTATCTCTCCGATTATTTCTCCAATCCGAAAACGCCATATTTGAATTACCTCCAAAAACCCTATTTCGTTAATCCTTCGATTCATTTGGATGATCTTCTTGATGGCTTCCAGAAGCGGAAGACGCAGATCGCGATCGTCCGTAAAGAAGGAAGACTTATCGGCATGGTCACGGCCGAAGACGCTTTGGAAGAGCTTGTTGGCTCGATTGCCGAAAAAGAAAAAGGAGGGCGTAAATGATGATGCACGTCCTCGCTGTTTCTTCCCTCCGATTCAGTTTGGAAATCGTCGGCATCGTTTTGCTTCTAGCTTTCTCTGCCTTCTTCTCGGCGATGGATATGACTTTCTCTTCTATTTCTTTGGCCAGATTAAAGAAAGCGGTCAAATCCAAAGTGAGGAATGCGAAATTAGCCTATAAATATGCCGAGAATTACGAAGAGACGATCACGACATTGCTCTTTGGTAATTCGTTAGTGAATATCCTTGCGACGAGCTTAGGCACGGTTTTATCGATCGAAATCTTTGGGGAATCTTCTTCCTTTGGTCCGATTATCGTCTCGGTGGCGATGTTATTGCTATTGCTTACCTTTGGCGAAATCATGCCGAAGGTATTGGGAAGAGTTTATGCTTATCGCTTTGCGATCGTCTTTGCCCCGATGATTCGTTTCTTCAAAATCATCTTTTTCCCGCTTGTTTATCCTTCCGTGGCTTTTGCTAAGCTTACGACGAAGCCGTTACTAAAAAAGAAAGACGATACCGACGTTCCTAGCGACGACGAACTTCAGGCGATGATCGATACGATTGAAGAAGAAGGGATCATCGATGAAGACGAATCCGAATTGATCTCCAATTCCATCGAATTCAAGCAGACGAGTGCCTATGAGATTATGACGCCTCGCGTGAAAATCGAAGCGATCCCCAAAGAAACCAATCTCCGTAATTTCTTTGCCAAAGGCAAATCCTTCTCTCATTCCCGTATCCCGGTCTATGAAAAGGATTACGACCATATCGTTGGCTACCTCCACATCAAGACGGTTTACCGTGCGTTACTTAATGGTGCTTCATTATCGATCGATGAATTGATGCTTCCTCTTCTAGCTATCCCCCGGACGATGGAAATTTCTTCGGTTTTGGCCTTAATGAAACGAAGCCATCGCCATTTTGCTTTGGTGAAAGATGAATTCGGTGGCAACGAAGGAATCTTGACATTGGAAGATATCCTCGAAGAACTCGTTGGGGAGATGTATGACGAATCCGAAGAAAGCGTTGAATTCCTCCGCAAAGGAGCGAAACGAAACGTCTATTTCGTAAAAGGATCAATGAATATTGCCGATTTCTTCTCTTTCTTCCATTTGGATGAAGAAAAATTAGGGGAAGATTATTCCACTATCTCTGGCTGGATCAATGACCGTCTTGGCCGCTTTGCTAAGCAAGGGGAAGAATTCTCCTATGGGAAAATCGACGTGAAAGTAGTGGAAGCAACCCCCTATACCGTCGAAGAAGCCAAAATCACTTACCATCCTCGGCGAACAAAAATCGAAGAAGAATGATTAGCCTCGTTTGGCTAATTCTTCTTTATATATAAGGAAAATGGTTTCCGCTAATTCGGGGATCGTTTTATTTTCGGTATCGATGGCGATTGCTTCTTTGGCAATCTTCTCTTTTGAAAAGGCTAAGCGATCATTTTGGATGCGCGATTCGATGTTCTCGTCTTTATCGCCGCGAATCTTCATGCGGTAACGTCTAGTTTGTTCGCTTGCGTGCAAATAGAAGGGGATGATATGGGAATCGCCTAGTTTCAAGAAAGAGACAAGGCCATTGGGGTCTAAGACGATGCAGCGGTCATCGGCAACCTGGGCTTTGGAGCAGCCATAATAATGGCCGTTATAAAATGTGGTTTCGACAAAGGAATCTTTTTCTTTTAATTTCAAGAATTCCTCATCGCTGACAAAGAAATAATCCACTCCGTTTTTTTCTCCTTTGCGCAAAGGGCGAGAAGTGTGGGTGATCGCTTTGGCGATGCCATAGGCGCTAGATAGCCGATGAGCAATTTCCGTTTTGCCCGAAGCCGAAGCTCCAATTAAAAGAATCATAAAAAAATTATATCGATAATTCCTATTCTTTTTCACTAAGAAAGAAAAAAGATGCAAATTTTTTTGAAAATCGACCTTTTTTCTCCCTATAGAAAAATGAGGACCAAATCATGATCAAAAGAAGAAAAGATATCAAAGTAGAAGCTACCCGCATTGCCAAAACGATCCGCCTTGGCTATATGGCTTATGGAAAAAGTCCCGATTACCACATTTTCGATTTATCGGACGAATTCTTCCGAATCAACCGAAGGAAGAACCGCAAGA
>CAMOEH010000041.1 GCA_946612055.1 uncultured Bacillota bacterium
ATGAGGCTATACGCTTTATGGATATTTATCGATCCCAACTTCTGCTTTGTTTTTGCTCTCGCAGGCGGCGGTATTTTTCCTTTGCAAAGAAAAAGAAAGAGATCCAGAACAAGAGAAGCTTTCTTCGAAGACTAAATTCCGTGAATTGTTTACGATGGTCATCAAAAATAAGCCGCTACGTGCATCGGTTATTGCCATCTTTTTCCAATATTTGCTAGGCGCCGTTACCTCTGCCTTTTTATATGACTACCTAGTTATCACTTATGGCTTTGGCGGCAATCGCGCTGGCTTCATGATGGTCATCATCGGTGGCTTTGGGGTTATCGGTGGAGGCTTAGCCCAATTGCTATTTGGTTTTCTCTCAGGGAAATATCGCCTCATGGATATTTACCGCGTTGCTTTCTATGTTAGCTTAGGCGCTTATCTAGCTTATTTCTTTTTGGCTGCTCCTGTTTTTGGAGCAAACCCGCTTGCCTATTCTCAAATCGATCCATCCGCGGATTTGTTTACCAACATTGGCCATCTTTTCAAAGGGACTGGATGGATTGTTGTGATTCCGGCGATTATTTCGCAAGCAGGAAATTCTCTTTTTAGCCTCACGATCGTCGTGATGATGGAGAATTCCATCGAATACCACGAATATTACCTAGGCGAAAGGAAAGAAGCCGTAGCTTTTGCTTGGAGGCCTTTGTGCGCCAAGCTTTCTACTGGTGCCCGTTGGGCGCTTTATATGCTGGCTCTATTTGCGACCGGGACGAATTTGATTTACGACAAGATCAATCAAGAAACATCGCGATTAGCTTCCATTCAACACACGGTGGATGCTGCCACTTATGCTGAGGAAAGTGCCTTAAGCGATGCCGCGGTTCAAAAGATGGTTGATGATTTGTCTCGAAGCGCCAAAATCGAATGGACGGTATGGATGTTTGCCATTATTCTCGCGTGTTTAGTCGCTGCATATTTAGCCATCCGCCTTGGTTATTCTTTAAGCGATGAAGAACATGCTCGCATCGTGGCAGAACTAGAAAAGAAGCATGAAAAGAATCTCCTCAATGCAAACGAAGATGAAACAACTCTTAAACAGGCAATGTGATAAAATCAAATGGATGAATAGAAGGACGACCTCATATGGCGGATAAAAGCGACTATTATCTTTTCGGTATCGACTTTGGATCTAACCCCGAGCAACGGGAACTAATACGTCAAATTAATGAAGACTGCCGGCGGAAGCCCGTCGTTTTCTGCAAAGGTCTTGCCGGGACGGGAAAAACCTTCGCTGCGTTAGCTGCTTCTTTGGCTTTGGTCCGAGGAAGAGGGGCCAAACGGAAATACAAGAACATCTATTATGTCCGCGAGCCCGTTGAAATCGGCCATCGACTTGGCTATCTCAAAGGAACGGAAGAAGATAAATATGCACCTTATTTAGGACCATTACTTGATAACTACAATCATTTGATGGCTTCTTCTCGTAAAGAAGGAACAGCACCGGCCATCGTCCGTCAAAAGAAGAAAAAAGGCGAGGAAGAAGAAATGCCAGCTTCTCCCTATGCAAAATTGCCTTATGACATCATTCCTCTTGCTCCTGAATTCATGAGAGGGAGGTCCTTTGAAGATTGCATCATTCTCGTCGACGAAGCTCAAAACCTAACATTGGACGAATTACAGACGATCGTGACCCGAATCGGGAATTTCTGCAAATTGGTTATCATCGGTTCGCCCAACCAAATCGATATCCCTGGCCAAACCGAAGAGAAAAACGATTTCATGACGGCCTATTCGATTCTTGAGCCAACAGGATTAGTTGGATATGTCGAACTCGTGAACCCCATGCGCTCGAATTTCGTTGTTGATTTCGATCTCCGCTTCCAAGAATACAAAGCCAAATTGCCCAAGAAATAATATGGATATCACCCTTGAATCAAAACGATGCCTCGGTTGTCTGCGCCCTCTTTGTCAAGAAGGATGTCCTAATGGCAATCATATCCGCGATGTCATTGCCTTTTTTAAAAATGGACAAATCGAAGAAGCGGCAACGCTACTTTGGGAAACAAATCCGTTCCCGGAATTAACTAGCCGGCTTTGCGATTATGCTCGTCAATGCGAAGGGCATTGCGTCCGTGGGAAAGCGGGGAATCCGATTGCTATCCATGAAATCGAGAAAGAAATCTCGTTACGCGCCTCTTGGCGGTGGGAAGTATCCCCAGATTGCGGCAAGAAAGTTGCCATCATTGGAGGGGGAATCGCCGGGATGTCTGCTGCCTTATTCTTAAGGAAAGCGGGAGTCCAAGTCGATTTGTTTGAAAAAGAGAATCATCTTGGAGGAGCGATCTATACGGGAATTCCTCGGCTGCGTTTTGATCAAAAATATTTAGATCAAGCAATCGAGAAAGTTCTTTCTTCGGGGGTTAATGTCCATCTAGGCGAAAAGGTTAATACTTTGCCTAAAGATTATGATGCTATTTTGCTTTGCCTTGGTGCTTCCAAAGAGAATTTTGCCGGCATGACGGCAATGAAAGGCTACGTAGGAAGTTTGGATCTTCTTTATGACCTCAACGTTAAGAAAGATAGTTCCCCATACGCTAAGGCAAAGAACGTCTATATCTGGGGTGGCGGAAACGTTGCCATGGACGCGGCTAGAAGTTTGAATGCTCTAGGCAAAAATGTAACCGTCATTTACCGTCGTTCTCGGAATGAAATGCCAGCAAACGCTTCCGAAATTGACGAAGCGGAAAAAGAAGGCGTGAAATTTGCTTTCTTAACCAATGTGAAAGCAATGCATTCTGATGAAGATGGAAATCTTTCTTCCCTTGATATCGTGAAGATGGGCTTAGGGGAAAAAGACGAGTCCGGCAGAGCTTCTTTCTTTGAAATCCCTGGTTCTGAATCTTCTTTGTCCTGCGATTTGCTGGTCGCAGCAATCGGTCAAAAAGTAGAAGTGCCTTCTTTTGCTATAGATCAAACTTCGCTTTATGCTGCCGGAGATTATCATCTTGGACCAAAAAATGTCGCTTCCGCGATTGCTGATGGGCGAGAAAGAGCCAAAGAAATCTTAGAAGAGACCAAAGAGAATCATTTCACTCCTATCGTCAATTCTTCCATGTCTGTCGTGGAAAAGATTGAGACCATCTCTAAGAAAGTATACGGCGCTGACAA
>CAMOEH010000042.1 GCA_946612055.1 uncultured Bacillota bacterium
GATAATGTCTTTGTCGTGGATCTAAAATCCCCATTCCTCGTCTTTAGAAGCCGATAAAACCGCGTCAGAAACAAAAGAGACGATGTCATCGCCCTCTCGAATAATCGGAGCGCGGATGCCCCGAGATACAGTGCCAACTAATCTTGCCATAAGCCCCCCTTTTGCCAAGAGTTGTATAGGGCTATCCTACCACGGGTTATTTTGCATATCAAAATACATATATAATAATAATTGCTATAATCTTTTCGGTATGGCAAAGGAGAGCTTATGGATTTGAAGGTATTGCGTCATTTCGTCGTTGTGGCGGAAGAACTTAACATCACGAAAGCGGCAAAAATCCTCTTAATGAGTCAGCCGCCTTTGAGCCTTCAAATGAAGCGTTTGGAAGAAGAACTCCATACGACTCTTTTCCTTCGCGGAGGCAAAAGCCTGGTTTTGACGGAAGAAGGGAAATACCTTTACCGCAAAGCCAAAGATATTCTCGCTTTAAACGATAAGACCATCGATGACATTCTTTTGATGGGAAAAGGTTTAAGCGGGACGATTTCCATTGGTTTTTCTTCGGGGTTTTCTTCTTCCATCATTGCCGATTGGATCAGCGAATTCTCTAGAGAGAACCCTTTTGTTCGTTTTCACATTCGGGCTGAGGATAGTGATAGCTTAATGGAGAAGATGCGGCTAGGCTTAATTTCATTGGCTGTCATCACCGCTCCATACGATCAGGTTCTTCTCAATGGCTTCCCCGTTGTTGAGGAAAATATGGTGGCATGTCTCCCCTCTTCTCACCCATTGGCCCAAAATGGATCTTCAAAAATATCCCTGCATGACCTTGCCAAAGAAAAAATCGTAACCCCGGGAAGAAAATCCTCCGTGGACACGATTTTAAAATGGTTCCGAAGTAGCAAAGGCGAACCCGAAATCGTCTGCGAAACCGATAGTTATTCCACCGCTATCGCGTTAGCCGAAAAAGAGATGGGCATTGCCATTGTTCCACTGAAAGTAATTAACGAGAGCAAATCCGTCGTATTTAAGCCCATCGAAGGCAATGGGAAAACCATCGAATTCCATTTCGTGTGGCGAAAAGGGCATCCTCTTCCAACCATTGAAGAGAATTTCATCGACTTCGTAAAAGCGAAATATCTAGGTGAAACCCCAGAATCTCGTTAGTTATTTCTCTTGGATTCTTTTCGCGATATTTCTCGCGATGAAAATGCCGCTAGCTCCAGCCTGGGCAAGGCCGCGAGTTAAGCCTGCGCCATCGCCTCCGACAAAGAGGTTTTTGATGTTTTTGATTTCGAGTTCATTCGTGATATCTGGGTGGGCCGAATAATATTTGGCTTCCACGCCATATAGAAGCGTATGTTCGGTGGCAATCCCCGGGGTCACTTTATCGAGAACGCGGATCATTTCAATGATCGCTTCCATCGTTTTTTGAGGCATACATAACGTCAAATCGCCTGGAACCGCTTCTTTCAAGGTAGGACGGACAAACCCTTCTTTAATACGCTTTTCGGTAGAACGCCTTCCAAGGCGAATATCGCCAAAGCGCTGAACGATAACGCTTCCGCAAGCCAGTTGGTTGGCTAAAGAAGATACCTTTTTAGCATATTCGTTTGGTTCTTTGAACGGTTCCGAAAAATGATGAGAGACCAATAATGCAAAATTGGTGTTCGGACTCGATAATTTCGAATCGCTATAGGAATGGCCATTGACGTTAACCACGCCTTCATAATTCTCAACAACGACATGGCCTCCAGGGTTAGAGCAGAACGTCCTAACGATATTGCCGTTGCTTGTCTGATAAAGGAATTTCCCTTCGTAGAGGTTGTTATTAATTTCCTCCATCACGAGATTTGGGCATTCCACGCGGACACCGATATCGACTTGGGTCTGGTTCATTTTCACGCCCAGCTTCTCTAAGACTTCGCCAAGCCATTTGCTGCCTTCTCTTCCTACGCTTAAAGAAACGTAATCGGCATCAAAACGACGGCCATCTTCGAGCAATACGCCTTGGATTTGATCGTCTTTAACATAAATGTCTTTCACCCGGATGCCGAAATACATATCGATTCTTTCGGAAAGATAATGGGAAATCTGGGTTAGGATCTTGAGGTTTTCTTCTGTTCCAAGATGGCGGACTTTCGAACGGAGCAATTTTAATCCTGCCGCCATCGCTCGACGCTCAATTTGTTTTACTGTCGGCGTGTTGGGATCGGTGATGACCTTAGTCGCGCCAAAGCCGAGATTAATCTCATCAACATAATTGATAAGGTCTAGCAGTTCTTCTGGCTCCATATAATCGGTTAGCCAGCCACCGAATTCGGTCGTGATGTTAAATTTGCCATCGGAATAAGCGCCGGCTCCACCGAAGCCATTGGTAATCGAGCAAGCGGGATAGCAAGAAGCATATCCTTTTGGATTCAATGGGCATTTGGTTAATTTATGCTCCAAGATTGGGCAACGCCTTTTTTCAATGGGGTTGCCTCCATCAATCAATGCAATTTTGAGATTGGGGTTGAGTTTATTGAGCTCATAGGCCGCGAAATAGCCTGCGGGGCCAGCCCCAACGAATACGACATCATACTTCATGAAATAACCTCGACGCTCAATAATAACGCATCTACAAATTTTTCCACCTCTTAATTTTTATTAATTAATCGTTCTGTGCACAAACCTTTTGAATTATTGCTTTTTTTCGCCCTCGCGCAATTTGCTCGCGAATAGATGTTGTTATATATTTTTGGAGGAGTTTTTATGGGCATATTAGAACAAATCAAAGAAAACAAAATCGTTCCCGTTGCCGTTTTTGCTAATGCCGAAGAGACAAGGCGTTGCTTATCGGAAATGGAAAAAGGCGGATTCCATGTAGTCGAAATCTGCTTCCGCAACGAATATGCTGGCGAGGCCATCGCTTTAGCGAAAAAAGAATTCCCGAATTTGCTTATCGGGGCAGGAACCGTCATTAACGAAGCGCAATGCCTCCAAGCTATCGATTATGGGGCAAGTTTCATCGTCTCACCCGGTTTCTCGGATGAGGTTCTTGCCCTTTGCCAAGAAAAAGGCGTTCTTTATGTTCCGGGTGTCGCTACTCCAACCGAAATCATGCACGCCCTTTCTAAAGGCGTCGATCATTTGAAATTCTTCCCCGCGGAAATCTATGGCGGATTAGCCGGCATCAAAGCCTTATCAAGTGCTTTCCCGCAAGTCCGCTTCTTGCCTACGGGAGGAGTTGGCTTAGCCAATATGTCCGAATTCTTATCGTTTGAAAAGATCTTTGCTGTTGGCGGATCTTTCTTGCTAAAAGGCAACATTGCCGAAAATTGCGCGAAAGCAAAACAAATCATCGGAGGGAAATAAAATGGCCAAAATCGTTACTTTCGGCGAAATCATGCTTCGCCTATCGACTCCGGATCGTCAACGTCTAGTCAATGCCGATTCTTTTGATGTCTGCTATGGAGGAGGCGAAGCCAATGTCGCGGTTAGCCTCGCCCATTATGGACATGACGCCTATTTCGTAACCAAGCTCCCTAATAACGACATCGGAAGCGCGGCTTTAAGACGTCTAAAAGAAGAGGACGTGCATACGGATTTCATCGTTAGAGGCGGTAAACGCCTTGGCATTTATTATCTAGAGACCGGCTCAAGCTTAAGGGCTTCTCAGGTCATTTATGACCGAGCGGATTCCTCAATTTCAGAAGCCTCGTTGGATGATTTTGATTTCGAGAAGATCTTAGAAGGGGCCTCCATCTTCCATTTCTCTGGCATTACACCAGCTTTAAGTAAAGGATGTGCTGAACTGGTTAAGAAGGCTTGCATCGCGGCAAAGAAACTTGGCGTAACCGTTTCTTGCGATCTCAATTACCGAAAGAAACTTTGGAGCAAAGAAGAGGCAAGAGCCACGATGGTTCCTTTAATGGAATATGTTGATATCTGCATCGGCAACGAAGAAGATGCCGAGAATTGCCTTGGCTTCAAACCCGATAGCGACGTTACCAAAGGTAAAACGGATGCGGAAGGATATAAAAAGATCTTCCTTGCCATGGCAAAGCAATTTGGTTTCTCTTATGTTGCTTCGACCTTACGTGAATCCTATAGTGCTTCCCATAATGGCTGGAAAGCGTTGCTTTACGATGGCTCTTCCTTTTATGAAAGCAAGCATTACGACATCGCCCCCATCGTTGACAGAGTTGGGTCAGGTGATTCTTTCTCTGCTGGCTTGCTCCATGGCCTATTGGTCTATGAAGACAAACAAAAGGCCGTTGATTTTGCCGTTGCCGCAAGCGCGTTAAAACATACCATTGCTGGCGATTTCAACGAAGTCAGCATTTCGGAAGTCGAAAAACTAATGAACGGGGATGGCTCTGGACGGGTCTCCCGTTAATTTCAAGCGATACGTGACAATAAATTCGATCGATTAATCTAGCCGAGAGAAGATTTTCATGGCGCGCATTGCGTCCTCTTTCATCGCCTTCGTCGCTTTCGCGGCCAATTCGTGATAGAAGGTAACGTTATGTTCTGACAAAACACGGCCCGCTTCATCAAGCCCCGCTTTTCCCATGTAGGAATAATAATTGATCTTGCGGACCCCTCGGCTCATTGCCTGTAGATAGTCTTCTTTTGGTAAACCAGATCCCCCGTGCATGACCAAAGGGATGCCAATCAAACGATGGATCTCTTCGATTCTTGGGAAATCTAGTTTCGGTTTCACCTTGTAAATGCCATGGGCAGTTCCAAAAGAGCAAGCCAAGGCATCGATCCCCGTATCGCGGACAAAGCGAAGGGCAAGATCGGGATCGGTATAAACCGCACCACCGTTTTCTCCTGCGCCGCCTTCTCTTGAAGCAAGGGCGCCAATCTCGGCTTCAACCGACGCCCCGTATTGACGAGCCATCTTCACCGCCGCCACGGTATTCTTGACGTTGCTTTCGTAAGGAAGGATAGAGCCATCGTACATAATGGAGGTGAAACCGAGTTTTAAAGCGCGCTCAATATAGTGGAGATGTTCACCATGATCTAGATGAACACATACTTTCGTTTTCGCCCGTTCCGCCATAAAAACCATCACGGGTCCAATGATATCCAAAGGCGCATCAGGCTCATGAATTTCAGCGTGAGAAATAATCACAGGGACGCCAAGTTCCTCTGCTGCTGATATGACTGCGACAATATTTTCTAGTGTTGGCGTGTTATAAGCCCCGATCGCGATATCTCTTTTTTCAGCGATATCCAAAACTTCTTTTAATGTTGCTAACATAAATCCTCCTTTAGCAGCGATAGAAATCGAAATTCAAAATGTAATGCAACGACTCTCCGGGTTGCACATAGGTTAACTTGCCTTCTTTTTTATTAACAGCATATCCATCCGCATTGACATTTCCTGGCTCTAGGCCAAGAACATAATCGCGAACGCCAAACATTTTCCATTCCACAAATTCTGGCAAGGAAGCGGGATCAAAAGTCATTTTCATTCCAATGCCAACATCCGGAGAATCTAATGTCACAACCCCTTCGTTTTTGAATTGATGATAATAGCAGCGTTCGATAAACCCTTCTTGAGGGGGAAGAATATCAGACCACGTCGCGATGTCTTTCGCAGCAAGCTCATTTCTTGGTTTAACCGAAGTTGAGGCTATCTTCAATCGCGAGCTTTCTTGAACTAGAGGATAGCCGAGATTGCAGTGATATAAGACCATGATGGGGGTCTTTTGATCGCCTTGATTGATAATTTCGTCTTCCAAAGCGATCGTGTTTTCTTCCATTCCAAAACGAAGGAAGCGAATGCGTTTGATTTTCCTACCGAAGACGCTTTCATCGAGGAGAATTGTCTTTACTACGATTTCCTTCTCATTGATTTCATAGCTATATTGAGAAACCGGAATCGTTGATACGTTCCCATGAAGGGGGTGTTCTCCATCTTCGTCCACGCTTGAAGTTCCAACGTTATCATAGCCGCAAGTGATGAAAAAGCCTCCACCAAAGGTTTTGAGCCAGCCATCGCCATGGCCATCATAATAAGAAGGATGAACAAAACCGTTAGGCGTGAGATAAGAAACGACAGTTCCCCAAATCGAAAGGAAAGCAATATCGCCACTTCGGTCTAAAGAAACCCAAGCTTCTAATCCGGCATGATTACGGATGATTAACATCCGCATGCCTTCTTGTTTGCCTCCTTTGAGGGTGCATTCCACCACTCCACCGTATTGAAGAGAGTTGCCAATATAAGGATTCATTGCTTTTCTCCTTCCAAATATTTCGGATAACGTTCGTCGTAAATCGCTTTTTTCTCTGGACGCGGATAGAAAGTCTTTTCGATGGGATTGAAACGCTTGCAGGCTTCTTCTAAGCCTATGATTCCTAAGGAGGAAGCGGTCATTGCAATGGCCCCAACCGTCCCTGCGTCTTTGATGGCCATCTTATGAAGCGGGATGCCAAGAATATCGGCTCTCATTTGAAGCCACTTTTCGTTAATGGATCCGCCTCCGCTAACAAAAAGCTCTTTAATTTTTACCCCGGCTTTTTCCAAGGTCTCAATATTCCAACGAGATTGGTAACAGAGCCCTTCGCAAAGCGCATTGAACAAATCTTGACGCGAGGAGGAAAGGGTTAATCCGTTAATCGAGGCATAAATCGAACCATCTTGCAATGGAGTTCCTCTTCCTGCGAAATGAGGATGGATTTCCAAAAAGGAAGGGGCCGTGTCCAATTCTTTGGATAATTCGGCCAATGCAACCTTCTTTTCTTGTCCGGGGCAAAGCGAGTTTACAAACCAATCTAAAGCCGCTCCCGAAGTATTGATTAAGGCATAACAACAATTCCCAACCGGAGTAGGAATGACCCCATATCCTTGGGAAGCGAGCACATTCACGTCCACGTCCTTCCCGAAAATGGGAGTAATGCATTCGCATGTCCCTAAGCCATCGGCTCCAAAGCCAATGGAGAAAGCATTCGATCCAAGAAGATTAGCAACTTGATCATGGGAAGCCGATACGATTTTCGCTTCCGTCATGATTCCTAATTCTTCTTGAACCTTCTTTGTAATACTTCCGGCAATCGTTCCCGATTTCACGGGTTTCGAGAACAAAGACATCGAGATGCCAGCAGCATCAAAAACGGCTCTCTCATAAGCCAAGGAAAAGACATTGAAGCATTGGGTTCTCGCGGCAAGAGAATAATCGATTTGTGCGACGCCCGTAAGCAAATAGACGACATAATCTTCCATAAGCATCACCCGTTTGCATTTGGCGAATATTTCCGGGTGGTTTTCTTTGACATATAGCAACTTAGGGAAGGAGAACATGCCATTACTTTTTTGGCCAGTTGTTTTAGCGTAAAAAGAGGCAGAAAGTTTTTCCTCGAGCCATTTGGCTTGTTTGCTTCCTCTAGGATCGCTATAAAGCATGCAATCAAATAAGGGGCGATCGTTTTCATCTAGCATCACGAAAGCTTCGCCGAACGAGGTGACGCCGATGCCTAGAATATCAGGATGCTCCATTAACGCTTGCTTTATTAAAGCAAAGACCGCCTCTTTCAAAGCGAGAACGTCGATACATTCGTTATCGCCAGTGCGTAGGCTTGGATAACTTCGGTAATAATCGGCGATTTTTCCAGAGTCATCGAAAACAACGATCTTTGATCCCGTCGTCCCAATGTCTAGCCCTGCTAATTTCATTCGTCGATATCCACAATTTCGTAATGGAGGTAACGGGTGAAAGCTTCCAAAAGAATCTTCTTCATATGTCCGACCCCAACGGTGGTGTGATGCTTGAATCCACCATAGCCTAAACGAACTAGTTTCTTTTGTAATTCGGGGATCTCAGCCACGCCAGCGCAACCGAAATATGCTTTTTCGATTGGCTCGCCGGTGAATTTCCCTTCGCTGACATAGACAATCAATTTCCCATCTTTAGTCTGGCAATTGCTGAAGGTGAAATCGAAGGGGCGAATCCTTCCTTCGTTAGTTCCCCATCCCGAGCCAGGATCGGTTTTGTCAAACATCTTATGGGAGGTTAATTGTCCTTTTCCCGCCATCAAAGACTGGGCTACAGGGCCGCAATGGAAGAGGATGACTTTGTTTTCATCTTCCCCATAGTTGTTATTCCAATCAAGGCATGCCGTGGATTGCTCACTAGCCAAAGCCATGGCGCGCATGGTAATCGCACTGCAAAGATCGATTTCGCAGCTCGCGACAATGCCGCGATCGTTCAACTCGGACAATAAAACGCAAGGGCAGACACGGAGGATAGTTTCCATCTCGTTCCAGCATCGAAGCGTAATCGCATCTAAGTGATACGTGTCGATATATTCATCAATTTCAACACCGATTTTGGCAAGCATCGTCAAATTGCCGCAAGGGATTTTCGAAGCATCCGTGTATTCTTGTAGCCTCTTAATTTTGGCAATGACTTTTGGGTCATCGTCCTTACGCTTCTGGACGTTGAAGACGAGTTCAGAAAGGTCGAAACTTTCAACCGTGATTCCGTATTTTTCCAAAGCAATTTCATCGAAGCGAGTGGTTTTAAAGGCGGTTGTACGTGCGCCAATGCAGCCAAGGGTGAAGCGCTTCATGCCGTTGACGACGCGGCAAATCGCGGCGAAGTCGCGTAGATTCTCTTGGAATTTCTCGCTAGAAGGATGGACGACGTGGGGAGGAAGCATTGTAAACGGAATGCCCGTTTGCGTGAAAACGTCTGAAACGGAGAATTTACCACAGAAGGCATCGCGTCGATGGGCAAAATCCATTTTCCCAATTTCGTCTGGATAAGCTTGGAGCAAAATCGGAACTCCAGCATCTCTAAGCGCATTGAAGGCGCCATTCTCGTCGAC
>CAMOEH010000043.1 GCA_946612055.1 uncultured Bacillota bacterium
CTTCATCCGGAAAAATTCCCGGTAGCAAGCCATATTATCGAAGTCAAAGCCAAAGAAGACGGCTTTGTCCAGCGCATCGATTCCTTTACGATCGGCGTTTCAGCAATGAAGCTAGGCGCTGGTAGAGAAACGATGGATGACAAAATCGATATGGCTTCTGGCATCTTACTCAATAAGAAAGTGGGGGATACCGTCAAAAAAGGCGAGATCTTGGCCTATTGCCATACCAATTACGAACACGTCGAGGAAATTATCGAAGAAGTCAGCAAGGCTTTCTTGATTGTTAATTTCCCGATTAAAGAGAAGCCGATCATCGCGGAGATCATTCAATAAATGCGCATTCTTTTGCAGTTAGTTTCCTCCGCTTCGGTGGAGATTTCTTCGGAGACGGTCGCCTCAATTGGGCGCGGCTTTCTTTTGCTTGTTGGCATGAAAGAAGGCGATGATGAAATCCTTTGCCGTAAAATGATAGAGAAAATATGCAAGTTAAGAGTTTTCCCTGATGAAAACGGGAAAACAAATCTTTCTTTATCGCAGGTCGGCGGCCAAATATTGGCGGTAAGCCAGTTCACTTTATACGCGGATTGCCGGGAAGGAAATCGCCCATCTTTCGTGAAAGCGATGCCGGTAGAAGAGGCAAGAGCCCTCTATCCAAAATTTGTTGATATCCTCCACGAATATCTCCCTGACGCTCAATCTGGCGTTTTCCAGGCGGATATGAAAGTCCATCTCGTCAACGATGGCCCCTTTACTTTGATGCTTGATTCCGATGAGGTGATCAAGTCATGAAAATTCTCGTTGGACTTTCTGGCGGCGTCGATTCGGCGATCGCGGCCTATTTGTTAAAGAAGCAGGGCCACGAGGTCGTCGGGGGTTTCATGCGCAACTGGGATGCCTTGGCTAACAATGACTACTTAGGCAATCCAACGGCCAATAATCCCAAATGCCCCCAAGAGCAAGATTATGAAGACGCTAAAGCGGTTGCAGAAAAATTAGGAATCCCGCTTCTTCGCTGCGATTTTGTCAAAGAATATTGGGATAGTGTCTTTTCCTATTTCCTTGATGAATATCGCCGCGGCAGAACCCCGAATCCCGATGTCTTCTGCAATAAATACATCAAATTCGATTCTTTCTTACATTTTGCCGAGGCTAATGGCTTTGAAAAAATTGCGATGGGGCATTATGCCGATAAGGCGCTTCTTGATGGCGTTGAGCATATTGCCAAAGCCGCTGACAACAAGAAAGATCAGTCTTATTTCCTTTGCCAATTGAACCAAAAACAAATCGAAAGCTGCCTCTTCCCTCTTGCCTCTCTTCATAAGGAAGAAGTCAGGCGTCTTGCCCATGAACTTGGATTAAATAGCGTCATGGACAAGAAAGATTCGACCGGTGTTTGCTTTATTGGTGAACGTAATTTCCGTCAATTCCTTCGAAATTATTTCCCGGCAACAAAAGGCAATATCGTTGATGGAGCCACAGGAAAAGTAGTTGGGCAGCATCAAGGCGTTCTTTATTACACGATTGGCCAACGAAGAGGCTTAGGAATCGGAGGCATATCTGGTCAAAAGGAAGGCTCCTATTTTGTATATAAGAAAGATGTCGCGAATAACATTCTTTATGTGGCCCACGAAGAAGATGAGGCTCTTCTAGGTTCTTCTTCCTGCGTTTTGACCAATGTCAATTGGGTTGGTGAAAAGCCAAATTCGCCGATTGAAGTAGGGGTTAAGTTCCGTTACCGCCAGCCCGATCACACAGCATTTGCCCACTTCGTAGGCGATAACCTCATCCTTACTTACGATCACCAAAAAGCGGTGACACCAGGCCAAATCGCGGCCATTTACCTAGATAAAGTGCTTCTTGGTGGAGGCATCATTGATGCCGTCTATCTCCAAGATAAACGTATCGATATCTAAACTCTATTGACGGCCAGCAACAATTCACGAAAAGGGACAAATTGAATCGGTTCAATCCGAAATTCATTGAACCAAAGGGATGGATTCTCCATCAATTGCAAACTCAGATGAATGGGTTAAGCGGTCATCTTCATGACTTTTGGCCAGATATCGCGGATTCTGGCCGGATTGGCGGAAAAGCCGATAGCTGGGAAAGAGTCCCTTATTGGCTTGACGGCTATATTCCTCTTGCCTATTTATTAGACGATAAAAAGGCCATCAAAAACGCCAAATTCTATGTCGAAAGCGTTTTGTCGCGCCAGCAAGAAGAAAGAAATCAAAGAGTTTATTCCCATCGGCGTCAACAAGCTCCGCATGGGCGAACTTCCCTATATTGAATCGTTATAAATCTTTCCTTAAAGAAGCGCCCACGGCCTGCGCATTTCTTTTGAATGGAATTAAGTTAGAGATTCGCTACCTTTCTTTTAGAAAAAAGGGTATGATGTTGCCGATCGGGAATTTGCCACTCCCCCTTATGCGGGTAATGCCGCCGTCCCCTTGCGTTAAAAGGAACAATTGAGAGCACCCCAAGGTGAAGAAGGATGGTAACGCGCCAATGGCGTTCCTTCGGTGGGTGTTTTATTTTTTCTAAGGAGAATTGCCATGAAAAAAATGACAGGATCAGAAATCCGTAAAACCTGGATCGCCTTTTTTGAAAGCAAAGGGCATCGCTTTATGCCGGGAGTTAACCTCATTCCCCAAAACGACAAATCCCTTCTATGGGTTAATGCTGGAGTAACCGGGCTTAAGAAATATTTCGATGGCAGCGAGATTCCTCCCTGCCGCCGCATCGTTAATGTCCAGAAATCGATCCGAACTAACGATATCGAAAATGTTGGACATACCGCCCGTCATCACACGTTCTTTGAGATGCTAGGGAATTTCTCGATCGGTGATTATTTCCGGAAGGAAGTCATCACTTGGGCTTTTGAAATTCTAACGTCCGAAAAATGGTTCGGGATGGAAAAAGACCGCCTTTATATGACCTATAACCCCGAAGACAAGGCCTCTTTCGAATATTGGAAAGAGCAGGGGGTGGCCGAAGATCATCTTATTCCTTTAGAAGGTAATTACTGGCAAATCGGAGAAGGACCTTGCGGGCCCAACACCGAAGTTTTCTATGACCGCGGTGAAAAATATGATCCCGAGCATTTAGGGGATCGTTTGCTTCGCGAAGACCGCGAAAATGACCGTTATATCGAGATTTGGGGCATTGTTTTCTCCCAATTCAATGCCGTTAATGGTGTCGAGCGAAAAGATTACAAAGAATTGCCAAGCAAAAATATCGATACTGGCGCTGGGCTAGAACGCATCGCCTGCATCATGCAAGGAACCGAAACGAATTTTGAAACCGATCTATTCACGCCAATCGTAAAAGCAACGATGAAGCTTTGCCATAAACCTTATGAAGGAGAAAACCTCCTTTCTTACCGCGTTATCGCTGATCACGCCAGGGCATTGACCTTTGCTTTATCTGACGGGGCTTATTTCTCAAATGAAGGGCGCGGCTATGTTCTTCGCCGTATCATCCGTCGGGCGATGCGCTATGGCAAAAAACTCGGCATCGAAAAGCCGTTTATGTATGAATTAATCGATGTGGTGGCCTCTTCTTATTCTGATTTCTACCCGGAACTCAAAGAAAAAGCCCCCTTCGTGAAGAAGATGGTTTTGGGAGAAGAGGAAAAATTCCTCAAAACCCTTACCTCTGGCGAAGCGCTTCTTCGCGAAATGATCGCTGGGAAGAAGCTTCTTGAAGGAAAAGACGCCTTCCGCTTGTATGACACCTTTGGTTTCCCGCTAGATTTGACGAAGGAAATTTGCAAAGAAGCAGGCGTCAATATCGACGAAGAAGGCTTTGCCTTAGAGATGGAAGCCCAAAAGAAACGGGCCCGCGATGCTCGTGGAGAAATTGATTCTTTCCATAAACAATCCAAAGATCTTCTCGATTTCAAAACGCCATCCACTTTCACTTACGAAAAAGAGGAAATCGAAGCAGAGGTTATCGGTATTTTCCGCGATGGCGTCAAAGCCGATTCCATCGAAGAAGAAGGGGATGTCGCTTTCGACGTCACGCCTTTCTATGCCGAAAGCGGTGGACAAGTTAGCGATGAAGGCGTTGTCGAAAACGCTTCCTTCTCCGCCGAAGTGACCGCCGTTAGCAAAGCCCCGTGCGGACAGCATCTCCATCATATCCACGTCCTCTATGGAAA
>CAMOEH010000044.1 GCA_946612055.1 uncultured Bacillota bacterium
ATGTATCTATTGATTCGTCTAGCCAAGCTTTTCACCCCAGTTGGCGTTTCGGTTATCGGAGCCTATTCCCATAGCCTTGCCCAAATTTTGGTTGCGGTCATTTATATGGGCACTTGGGGCGTGATTTGGTATTTCCCCTTAATGGCCTTTATCTCTTTGGCTACGGGTACGGCAAACGGTTTCATTGCAGAGGCATTGCTAAGCAACCATTTCCTAGCAAAGCACGCGACCGCTGTATTCAAGCGAGATCGCGAATAAGAAAGGAAAATAAAAAACCGCGGTTGCCCGCGGTTTTTGCTTCGTTAATTCGAGGAATTATTGAGCGTTAATTTCTGTTATTTTCGAACTTAACGTTGATCTCAACGTCTTCTTCAGCGAGCTTGAAGGAAGCGGTGGTCTTCATCCAGTCGTTGATGGAGGCTTCGAGGGTATTGTTGGTCAAAGCAGCACCAGAGGCGGAATACTTGAAGTCATTGACAGCTCCACCGGAGTGGGTCTTGTCGTGGTAGTTTTCAAGGTCAGCACCGCCGATGATGAAGGAGACATAGGAACCAGCTTGGACATGAGCAACGTGGTTGCCTGCTTCTCCAAAGTAAGCATCGATATCGTCGCCAGTGATTTCTTCGCCATCACGGGTGATCGGGGTGGTTTCGTTCACAACGTTAAGGGTGACGGTCTTGAGGTTCGGGGTTTCAATGGCTTTGGAAGCGATGGAAACGGTTAGGCCAACGGCATAAGGGCTGCCAGCGATTTCCGGCATCGTGAATTTGGCAAAGCGGACACCTTCGAGGTTGATTTTGTTCGGGCCATAAAGCGAGAATTCGTGGGTCTCCACAGTGCCAACTTAAGCGGCGATGTTGGTCGCAAGATCAGTGGAGAGGGTGATGTAGTCGAGTTCGAAAGCGCCTTCGAAGGAAGGAACGATGTAGACCGTTTCACCGATCTTGGGGCAATAGACATATCCGCCACCATAGGTTTCGGAGAGGACTTGGACACCGAGGAGGTGTTCGTTGCCAGCATAGTCAACAGCGATGCCACGGCTTTGGCCAGCCATGCTTTCAGAAGTGGAGGCTTCAGAAGTGGAAGGTTCTTCGGTGGGAGTAACCTTGCTGCTCTTTTCTCCATTGCCGCAAGCAGCTAAGAGAGCCGCAGAAGCAAGAAGAAGGAGGATTTTGTTTCCGTTTTTCATTCTTTTCTTTTTCCTTTCAATGAATTTTTGGAATTCCTATATCTAACGATTATAGGCGACATAATTTAATAGCATTTCCATTTGGCTTTCAAGGGATATAAACCGATAAATCGGTAAAAATGTTGGGATATATTTTTGTGCATATGTAAATTTTCTTAGAAAATTGTTAACAATTTTGTCTTTTTAAGCGTTGAAAAGCGGTGGTGAAAAATCTTTGTGTTTTCAGGAAAAATTGACCGATTCGTAAAAAAGGCTTACGATTACTCGCGATATCAAGGAGTTTTCTATGAAAAAGAGAGTGAATTTGATTGTCGGCTTGATTTTCAATTTGGTCATCTTTGCCGCGGAAGCATTTACCTTTGCAAATGTCTTCCTCCAGTTCATCCCTGGCGCGGAAGAGACCCAACTTGGTTTGCGGACCTTCCTTTTCTTCACTAACGATTCCAATATCTTGCTTGGCCTAGCTTGCTTAGTCCTTGCTATCTTTGAAATCGTTGCTTTAGCGAAGAAAAAGGCCTTAGCAAAAGGAGCGGTTGTGGCTAAATTTGCCGCAGCGGTCATGACAACGATCACCTTGCTTGTCACGGCTGGATATCTTGTCCCGGTCGAACATATTGGACTCAATGCCTTATTCGGATTGCCTTATTATGTCTTTGCCCATCTTGCTTTGCCTGTTTTAGGCTTAATCAGCATCATGTTCTTCGACATTGAAGGCAAGCTTTCCTTAGGGCACGTCTTCGTTCCTTTCATTCCGTTAGTCGCTTATGCTGTTCCCGTTATTCTCCTTGTCATTTTCGGAAAGGTGGAAGCTCCTTATTCCTTCCTTAAAGTTACGGAAAACGCGTGGTACGTGAGTGTGATTGCCGTCTCGGCAGCCATTCTAGGAACCTCGTTATTAGGCCTATTGATCCTCTTCGTTAGAAAGGGAATGTACAAAGCCCTTAATAAGAACGAAGCTGTTGCTTCCGAAGCAAAGGAAGAAGAACCTGTTGTTGAAGAAAAACAAGAACAAGCGGAAGAGCCTGTTGCAGAAGAAGTTCCTGCTCCCGCTACAGAAGTTGCTCCTGCTCAAGAAGAACCCATGCAGCAAGAAGAACCGGCTGCCGAAGAAGAATCGGAACCCGAGCCAGTTCAAGAAGAACAAAAAGAAGAAACGAATGAAGAGGTTGCCGCCGAAGAAAAGTCCGTCGTTTCTAAACCTGCTCCGAAAAAGCAAGCGGCCAAGAAGTCTGCTGCTAAGGCAGAACCCAAGAAAGAGCCAGCCAAAAAGCCCGTTGCCAAGAAAGAAGAGAAAGGATCGAGCTTCAATGGCGGAGCCCGTGTCTATCACGTTTCCAAACACGCTTCGGGTAAATGGCAAATCAAATTGGCCACTTCGGAAAAAGCGATTAAATTGTTCTCGACCCAAGCCGAAGCCATCGATTACGCCAAAGACCTCGTTAAGAGCCAAGGCGGATCGTTACGCATCCACTCGAAGGCTGGCAAAATTCGTAAGGAATAATTTTTCCCAAAAGCTATAATAAGGTTGTCGGAGGGCGAATTGCTTCCCTACATCATTGCTTCGGGAGTCTGACTGGAGATTCTGGTGTTGAAAGCCCGTCACGAACGGGAATCCTAAAGGATGACCAAGACGCCCACCTTACCATTCGTAAGGAAAGAAGAATGCCCTTCGACACTACGAAGCGGGTTAATACCCGCTTTTGTTTTTGTTTCTTTTCCGGACGAGGCTTTTCTTTAGATGAACCAAAGGAGTGCCATTATCAAGATGAATCTCGCCATCTTGATCTACGCGAAATCCTAAGGAAGTGAAAAAGGGAAGAAAGGAAGGATGGATCGAAGCGGTGGCATATCTTCCGCCTAATGACAAGATACGGTTGCAAAGAAATTTGACCGTATAAGAACCGATTTTCTTCTTTCTTAATTCAGGCCTAACCGCGATATGGGTGATGCAATAAGTTTCGGGATCTTCTTTTTCCATACGCCCGATGGATAGCAATGTCCCATCGATACGCAATTCAACATACACGCATTCGCTCTCTTGATTTTTTGTTGGATAATTTTCAAAACAAAAACGAAGAAGTTTTTCTCCTTCAAGCGAAGGCTTTAAACCAAAAGAAGGCGTGACCATGACATAAGTATGGCAAAGCCAAACATTGCTTTCAACCCAAAGGGGAAAAGCATAAAATAGCGTCATGGCATTTCGTTATTTTTGGAAAAGGGTGCATAACAAAATCTTCGCGACGGGATTTGCTTTCCTTGCCCTTGCGTTGTATCTAACTTGGATCATCGTTGCTGAGATTTCTTGTGGCTGGACCTATTTCCGTAATCAACCGGCCGAGATTTGGAATGCTGTGCTTTATCTTGTCGTCTATTCGATCATTTTGATCGGCAACATCCGTAACGATAATGGGGTGTATCGAGGAATATTCTTCTTCCTCTCCTTCATGGTCATCGATCAGATTTTCTCCTTGCTATATCGTTATGTGGATTTGCTAGCAAATATCTCGTCTGCAAGCGTGTCTTCCATGCTTTGTTTTGCTTTATTCACTGCATTTATGGGCGGAGAGATCTTTTCGGGAATCATGGCTTATGTTCATATCTTTAAATATGCAAGTGGCCGTTCCTCTTCTTTCTTTCGTGCTTTCTTGTGGACGTTAATTTTTGTCATCAACCTTTTCGTGGCTGCATTGTTCTTGTTCCTTTTCACCTTTGGTGGCCTCTATCTTTTGATGCTTGTCCCCTTTTCTGAAGCTTTGATGGGAGTCAGCATCCTCTTCACTTTATTGCGCCTAAGGCGCATTTAGTCTTTGGAAACTAAAACGGCTATGTTAGAATCCTTTTTGTGAGGCTGAAAGAGGCCGATTCCTTTGACATCAGGGAGAGATAAATATGGCTGAAAAGAATTCCTATGAAACCAAAAGCGCTTTAGAGACGCTTGAGGAATTTTCCGTCGATCCAAACGTAGGACTTAGTTCCGAGCAGGTAGAAGAATCTGCCAAGAAATGCGGTCCTAACAAACTCGAGGAAAAGAAAAGAGATCCTTGGTACAAGATTTTCTGGGGCAACATCAAAGACCCCATGACCTTGATTTTGGCCATTGCGGCCATCATTTCCTTGGTCCTTGGCATCATCGCGATGAATAAGCCAGTCGATGATCCTGGTCACGAAGGTCCTGAAGCTCTTGCTGACGTCTTCATCATCTTCGGCGTTGTCATCATTAACGCGGTCATTGGAACCGTCCAAGAAATGAAAGCCGAAAAAGCCTTGGAAGCGTTGAAGAAGATGTCTGCTCCTACGGCTACAGTCCGCCGCAACGGGGAACTCCTCGAAATCAAAGCCGAAGAGCTCGTCGTTGGCGATATCGTCGTTTTGGAAGAAGGACGTACGGTCCCTGCCGATTTGCGTCTAATTAAATCCATCTCCTTGAAAGCGGACGAATCTTCGCTTACTGGTGAATCTTTGCCAGTAGAAAAAGATGCCGATATGGTCTTGACCGAATCTTCGGGTATCGGAGACCGCGTCAACGAAGTCTTCATGTCTACCCCGGTTGTCTATGGCAGGGGCGAAGGTGTCGTCATCGCCACGGGCATGAATACGGAAATCGGGAAAATCGCTTCGATGCTTTCAGGCGAAGGCGAAGAAGAAACTCCGCTCCAGAAGCAACTTGGCAAGCTTTCCAAATTCCTTGGTTTATTAACCATTGCCATTGTTGTTTTAATGCTCATCGTCAAAATCATTTGGGCGATCGCAACCTCTTCTTTGGCCACCGAATGGAGCCAGGCACTTCTAGATTCGGTTGCTCTTGCTGTTGCGGCTATCCCAGAAGGATTGACTGCTGTCGTTACGATCGTCTTGGCTATGGGTATGACGAAGATGGTCAAGGTCAATACCATCGTTCGCCGCCTTGCCTCGGTTGAGACGCTTGGCGCCGTCTCCGTGATTTGCTCAGATAAAACCGGAACCCTCACCCAAAACAAGATGACCGTCGTCCGCGCCTATTGCGACGAGACGATTTATAAGCAAGAAGAATTCGACGTTCAAAAGCTTTCCTTGCTTGCTACGGGCATGTCCTTATGCTCTGACGCCAATGTTGATGGCGGGGTTTATGGCGATCCTACTGAAGTAGCCCTTGTTGAATTTGCCAATTCGTTCAATTTACATAAGAAAGCTCTTGAAGAAGCGACTCCTCGTATTGACGAAATGCCTTTCGATTCCGTCCGTAAGATGATGTCGACCATGCATCAAGAAGGCGATAAGAAAATCGTCTACACCAAAGGTGCAATGGACCAAATCCTCAAAAACACCGTCTCCATCCTCATCAATGGGAAAGTTCGCCCGATCACGCAGGAAGACAAAAAACGCATCGTCGAAGCGGCTGGATCGATGTCTTCTGATGCCCTTCGCGTCCTCGCCCTTGCCATCAGTGAGAAAGAAGAAATTAACGAAAACGATTTGACCTTCGTTGGCCTTGTTGGCATGGTTGATCCTCCTCGTCCTGCTGCTAAGCCGGCGGTTGCCACTTTGAAGAAAGCGGGCATCACCACCATCATGATCACCGGCGACCACAAAGACACGGCCTTCGCCATCGCTAGAGAACTTGGCATTGCCGAAGATGCTTCCCAATGCATGTCCGGTGATCAAATCGATGCCTGCACCGATGAAGAATTGCAGGAAAAGGTTAAGACTGTGCGTGTATTTGCTCGCGTTTCACCTTCCAATAAAGTCTCCATTGTCAAAGCGGTTAAAGCCAATGGTATGATCGCGGCGATGACCGGAGATGGCGTTAACGATGCTCCATCTTTAAAAGCGGCTGATATCGGCATCGCCATGGGTATCACCGGCACTGACGTTGCTAAAGGCGCCGCGGATATGGTTCTTACCGACGATAACTTCGCTTCAATTGAAAAAGCCGTTGAAGAAGGACGTGGCATCTACGCCAACATCAAGAAGACAATCCTCTTCCTCCTTTCTTCCAATATCGGTGAAGTCGTGTGTATGTTCATCGGGGCATGCTGCGGACTTCCTTCCCCCCTTATCGCGATCCATTTGCTTTGGGTCAACCTCATCACCGACTCTCTCCCCGCCGTTGCTTTGGGCGCGGATAAGAAACCAGACGACATCATGAACGAGAAGCCTCGCGATGCCAAAGAATCGATCTTCTCTCACGGTGGTTATGCCTTGACCTTTGGCTATGGCATATTGATTGGCGTTGCCACCTTGGTTGCGTTCTTGGTCAATCCTTGGCAAGCCGGTTGCTTCTCCATTCATGACATCATCACTTATTTCAATGACGAAGCTGCTTTAGAGACTTCGCAGGCGATGGCCTTCTGTGTCTTGTCCTTCTCCGAACTCTTCCACATGCTAGGCATGGTATCCACGAAAAAGAGCTTCGTCATGGTTTTCAAGGACAAGAACCCGCTTCTTTGGATCTCCTTCTTCCTTGGCTTGGCGCTTCAGTTCTTCGTCATCTTCACTCCTGGGGTCAACACCATCTTCAAGATCGTTCCTCCAAAAGGATTGGATTGGGTTTGGGTGTTTGCTTTGGCCATCAGCCCATTGGTCGTCCATGAGATTGTGGCCTTGTGCCTATTCATCAAAAGGAAGGCTAAGAAACAATAAGGAAATAGGGCGCGCCTAACGAGCGCGCCTTTCTTTTATCGGAAAGAAAAACTTTTCGCTTCTTGTAAACTTGTCGCGGCGACATTATATTTATATCCGCGCCGCCTTAGCTCAACTGGCAGAGCAACGGTATCGTAAACCGTAGGTTGCTGGTTCGATTCCGGCAGGCGGCACCATAATCGTATACATACTTTGATACATAAGTGGAATATGCGAAAAACCGCAAAAATGCTCAGAAATGGGCATTTTTCTTATTTATTAGCCGCGTAACCATTTTGGTTGATGGGCTTCCATTGGTGCAAATGAACTAAAGAAAACGGCATCTCTGTAGACAAAACTTTTGACATAAAAAGGGTGTTTCGAGATAAAATTCAAAAAAGTAATAACATAGTTATTAATAAAAAATTTTTAGCACTCTCACTTGCCGAGTGCTAATTTAGTGGTACAATAGAGTTATAAAAGGAGGATTAATTTATGCAAATGGAACAAATGCCTGACTATGAAAATGATAAAGATGTCCTTCAAAAATTTGGCCGTAACATTAACGAAGAAGTTAAGAAAGGGAAAATTGATCCCGTCATCGGTCGTGATGAGGAAATTAGAAAAATCATTGAAATATTAGCCAGAAAAACTAAAAACAACGTCATTCTTTTAGGCGAACCTGGCGTTGGTAAAACCGCAATACTTGAAGGTCTTGCGGAACGTATCGTCAAAGATGATGTGCCAACCATACTTAAGGATAAAATTATTTATGAATTAGATATGGGCGCATTAGTAGCGGGTGCAAAATACCGTGGTGAATTTGAAGAGAGATTAAAAGCAGTTCTTAATAAAATTAAGGAAAGCGAAGGCAAAATCATTCTCTTTATCGATGAAATCCACCTCATTGTCGGCGCTGGTCGAGCGGATGGTGCCCTCGATGCTTCTAACATGCTCAAACCGATGCTTGCGAGAGGAGAAATCGATTGTATCGGGGCGACGACATTAAAAGAATATCGTGAATATATTGAAAAGGACCGCGCTCTAGAAAGAAGATTCCAACCCGTTCTTATCAATGAGCCGACTGTGGAAGATACTATTTCTATATTAAGAGGATTAAAGAATAGGTTCGAATCATTCCATGGTGTGAAGATTACCGATAATGCTTTAATCGCCGCGGCAAGTTTATCCAATCGTTATTTAACATCTCGTTTCCTTCCTGATAAAGCTATCGACTTAGTGGATGAAGCTTGTGCTTCCATCAAAGTGGAACTCGCCTCTATGCCTAGTGAACTCGATGAATTAGAGAGAAAGATTAGGCAATTAGAGATCGAAAAGGCTGCTTTAAAGAAGGAGAGTGATGAAGCGAGCAAGAAGAGACTCGCGGATGTCGAAAAAGAACTCTCTTCTCTTTATGAGAAGGATAACGATCTCAAGAAGAGATGGAAACAAGAGAAAGATGAAATTCTCAAAGTTAAAGGCATTAAAGAGAAACTCGAAAAAGCGAAGTTTGATTTGGATGTCGCTTTAAGTCATTCCGAATTCGAAGAAGCGGGTGAATTACAATATAAGACCATCCCAGAATTAGAGAAGAAATTAAAAGAGAACGATAATTCTCAAAGTGAGAAGAAACTCTTATCCGAAGTCGTGGATGAAGAACAGATCGCCAAGATTATCTCTCGTATGACCAACATCCCTCTCAGCAAGATTGAAAAAGGCGATAGAGAGAAAGTTCTCGATTTAAAGAAGACTTTATC
>CAMOEH010000045.1 GCA_946612055.1 uncultured Bacillota bacterium
CAAGCTAGGATAGCGAGAAGGAATGCTTGCTTTAATCGGCGAGACTTTCATCTCGAGCAAGGCGAGCAAGTCGATTTCTAGGACGGCTGCCGATTTGAAGCCATATTCCTCTAAGGCAAGAGGATGAAGTTCGCCTAGATACCCGATCATCTTCTTTCCCATTGAGATGATCGCGGCTCTTCCCGGATGGATTTCTTCCCCTCCTTTATTCCATGGGGATAGATTCAATCGGTTCGGGGTAATGCCTAATAAAGTCAAGATGCCTTCGAGCTTCCCTTTGACGTCATAGAAACCATAGGCATGCTTTTTCATGCCGCCTTGGGCTTTCTTTTCGCCAACGAGAACAATCGATAAATGCCTTCCTTTATAGGAAGAGGAATCGATATCGGAGATCTCAAAGAAGGCGATGTCTTTGTTTTGATGGGCAACGTTATAAGAAGCCGCCTCGATCAAACTATAGGACAAATTGGGGCGAAGCGCTTCCCTAGCATCGGTCATTGGATTGGCCAAAACAAGCGGCTCATCGAGATTAAGATAAGCAAATTTCTTCGCTTGCTTCTTCGATACGAGCGTGTAGGTGATCGTCTCGGAGATGCCTGAAGAAAGAAGATAACGACGGATCTCCCTTTCTTTCTTCTGATTCGGGGTGACCCCGCGAGAAGACAAGGAGACATTCGGCAAAACCGATGGGACGTTTTCATAGCCGAGGATGCGGATGATTTCTTCGCTTAAATCGGCCTCTCCATCGATGTCGATGCGGTATAAAGGAACTTCAACAAGAAGAGTATCCCCTTTCTTGGTGACATCGAAATAATCGCGTTCCAAGGTCGAAATGATCGTCTCTTCGTCAAAAGAGGTTCCTAAACGGCCATTAAGATAGGATAGGCTTGTGGAAATCGTTTTCTTTTGATGGGGAAGCGTATCGAAATTCACCGTTTCCTCCACCACTTCGGCCCCGCAGATTTCTTGAAGCAAAGATGCAGCAAGATGCAAAACGCGCTCGGCCTGATGGGGATTTATCCCTTTGCAGAAACGAAGCGAGGAATCCGAAGATAAGCCGATGCGATTGGAAGTATGACGGATGCTTGCATAAGCAAAATTAGCCGATTCGATCGCGATATTGATGCTATTATCGTCAACGCGGCAGCTATCCGCAGTCATAATTCCCGCTAAGCAAGCAGGCTCATTCTCGCTCATCACGAGCAAATCGCCTTTTTGAAGAGGATAGCTATTCCCATCCATCGCCTTGAATTCTCCTTCATAGTCATCGACGACTTTTAAGGAGGCAGAAGGCAATTTATCGAGGTCATACATATTCAAAGGCTGGCCAGTCAAAAGCATGACGTAATTGCCAATATCGACGATCGCGGAGATCGAACGGATTCCCGAAGCAAGAAGAATTTGCTTCATCCAAGCCGGAGAGGGGGCGTTTTTCACGCCACGGACGACTTTGATCGCGAATTGAGGGCAAGAAGAGGTCTTCGAATCGACGCGGAAAGAAGAAGGAACCTCTTTTCCGACTTTCTTCTCTTCTAAGTGAAGAGGACGGTCAAATAGCATCGCGACTTCTTTGGCCACGTTTTCAATGGCATATAAATCGGGACGATTGGGCAATAGATCCAAATCTAGCACCGTATCGTCTAAGCCGAGGTAGCCAAGGACATTGCTTTCACCTACGGGAGCATCCGCAGGAAGTTCTTCGATGCCAGAAATCTGAGCTTCGGTTAGATATTTCTTCTCGACGCCAAGTTCAAGGAGACTGCAGCACATGCCATCGCTATCGACGCCACGGATTTTGGCGGGCTTGATTTCTCCTCCAGGAAGCAAAGCTCCTTGACGAGGCACGTTGACTTTTAGCCCTTCTCTAGCATTGGGCGCGCCGCAGACGATTTGATGGACGCCAAAATTTCCTTCATCGACTTGAAGGATATGGAGGTGATCGGAATCGGGGTGATTAACGCAAGAAAGGATTTTCCCGATGACGAGGTTACTTCCTTTCGCTAAAGGTTTGACCTCTTCTACTTCCGCCCCAGCGAAAGTCAGCTTTTTCGCGACTTCTTCAGGGGTGATGCCATTTAAATCAACGTAACGGCAAAGCCATTGATACGAAACTTTCATCGTTTTACCTCACTTTCCGACATACGGTTTTAGGAAACGGATGTCATTGGTATAGAAACGGCGGATATCGTCGATGCCATAACGAAGCATCGCGACGCGTTCGACTCCAACGCCAAAGGCGAAGCCACTCCAAACCTTTGGATCATAGCCGCAGGCTTCCAAGACACGGGGATTAACCATGCCGGCTCCTAAAATCTCGATCCAACCCGTTCCTTTGCATAAAGAACAGCCCTTCCCTTGGCAAGAGAAGCAAGAAACGTCAACTTCGACGCTTGGCTCGGTGAAGGGGAAATAAGAAGAACGGAGGCGGATTTCTCTTTTCTCGCCGAACATCTTCTTCACGAACAATTCTAATGTCGCCTTCAAATTGGCGATCGAGACGCCTTTATCGACGACAAGCCCTTCGATTTGGGCGAATTGATGGGAATGGGTCATGTCGTCATCGTCGCGGCGATAGGCTTTCCCTGGGCAAATCATCTTGATGCTTTCTTTGCCCTCCCTTTCTAGCATCGCATGCCCTTGGGCAGCGGAAGTCTGGGTACGAAGAAGCAATTCTTTGCCAAGATAGAATGTATCTTGCATATCGCGAGATGGGTGATCTTTAGGAACGTTGAGGAGTTCGAAATTGAAACGATCGGTCTCGACGTCGCGGCCTTGGTAAATCTCATAGCCCATGCTGGCGAAGATATCGCAAACTTCGTCGATGACGAGATGATACGGGTTAATGCGCCCGATTTCGTTATCTAGCCCTGGCAAGGAAATGTCGATTGCCTCTTTTTCTAGGCGTTGATTCAAAGCGATTTTCCCCAAAGCGAGTTTCTTTTCTTCGAAAGAAGAAGCCACTTCTCCTCTAGCCGCGTTGACAGCTTGGCCATAGATCGATTTTTGCTCGGTGGGAATATCTTTCATCGCGAGCATAAGTCCAGGAATCTTCCCTTTCTTAGAAAGATAGACGTTATAAAAGGCGTCAAGCTCTTCTAGCGTCATTACTTTTTCTAACGCTTCTAACGCTTCGGCTTTGACTTGGTTTGCATTAACGATCGGATCCATATTAATCCTCCAAAAAACAAAAGGGCGGCCGGGAACGGAAAGCCTTCTTTCCGCGGTGCCATCCCAATTCAAGCGGGTTTTTCCTGCTTGCTCTTTTCCTAGGTAACGGCTAGGCCGGGGAGGTCTCCCTCCCGTTCTCCCGGGTGAATTCGCGGGGCGATTGCTCGGATGGTCTCACTGTTCATCCGTCCCTGTTAACAAAGCCTTCTCCGTTACTACTTCCGTTCGTCGAACGCGCTTATTCTAATCTTCTTCTAAGAAGAAAGGAAGAGAAGAGAAGTCTTCGGAAGAAAAATCGATGGAAATCGGCTCCATTTCTTCATATAAAGCCTTTTCTTCTTCGCTCATCTGCAAAGGGGAGGCTTCTTCCCCTATCGCGAAAAGGAAATCTCCGGATAAGGTATAAGATTGCGTTTCGCTAGAAAAGACGTAATTGAAGCTACGCTTTTGCAGACAATCCTTCGTGAAGGTATAAGAAAGAGTCACCTTGGTCAATCTCCCTTCGTCTTCGCTTCCGCTTTCGCTAGAAGAAGATAGAGGGAATCCATCGGTGAAATATTCCGGATGTGTCGAATCTAATGTGATTGTATAGACATCTTTTTCTTTCTTAAAAGAAACATCTTCAGGATAAAGAGCGTAATAATCTTTTAACGAATCGATATCGCTTCCTAGGAAGGAAAGCGAATCCGAAAGAGGCAAGCCGGCTTCCAAAAAGGGAATGATATCCTCTGAAAGCGGGACAAAACCGCGATAAGAGGAAGGGAAAGTCCAGTTCTCGTTTCCTTCGATATTCTTGCGGATGATAGTCTGGAAGGTTTTGGCCAAAAGCTTATCGTTATGCCAATCGGTATAGAAAACCCCTTTATCCAAATAGGAATTGATTTTCTTCACGCC
>CAMOEH010000046.1 GCA_946612055.1 uncultured Bacillota bacterium
AGTTCGATGACGTCATCCATCGTCTCTTGGACCAAGTGGGCTTTTAGATCCCTTACCCCCACTCCCTTGGCCGCGAGGACTTGAAGTAAATCCGCGACGAGATTAGGACGATCGTTAGAATAAACCTCGATATCAACGGGATAAGAGGACATCCCAAGGTCTTCTTTCCAATGGACTTCGATCAAACGTTTGGTCTCTTTGGAGACGTTTGGGCAATTGCGCCGATGGACGGTGATGCCTTTCCCCTTGGTGATATAACCGATGATGTCATCTCCAGGAATCGGGTTGCAGCATTGGCCGAGGTTAATCGCGAGCCCTTTGACTCCGCCAGCAACCGTAACCGGGTTGGAGTCTTCAACACAATTGAAGGATTTCGCGGTTTTTTTAGGCGAAAGCTTCCTTTTGATATGAAGCAAGTCGAGAACGGCGTTGGGCGTCGGGTTTTTCCCAGCCACAAGAACGAATAAATCATCGAGGGTATCGAAATGGTATTCGTTACGAAGCTTGTCGTTATCTAGCAATTTAAGGGCTTCGCTTTCGAGGATCCCTTGGCTTTTGAAAGCATCGAGTAAGGCTGATTTCCCGGTTTTGACGCGTTCTTCGCGCATGATGGCCGCGTCTTTTTTCTGCAGCGCTTTGCGGATATGGGATTTCGCCGAAGCGGTTTTGGCGATTTCAAGCCAGGAATCATTTGGCCCTGGCGCGGTTTTCGAGGTGCGGATTTCGCAGATATCGCCGGTTTTCAAAACGGTATTTAACGGGACCAATGAACCATTAACGATTGCCCCAATCGCGCTATCGCCAACGCGCGTATGAATTTTATAGGCGAAATCAAGCGTCGTCGCCCCTGTAGGCAAATCAACGACTTTTCCCATCGGGGTGAAAACATAGACGTTGGCCCCGAAAATATCGGAAGTCAACGATTCCATATAATCTTTCGCGCTGCCTTCAATGCCAGAAAGAGAGACGAAATCGCGGAACCAATGGAGCTGCTCTTCAATCTCTTTTTGCTCTTCTTTGGCGTTATAATGGCCGCCTTCTTTGTATTTCCAGTGAGCGGCAACCCCGCTTTCAGCGACTTGATTCATCTCTTCGGTACGGATTTGCACTTCGAAGACGCTGCCATCGCCCGAAACAATCGAGGTATGAAGCGATTGGTACATGTTCGGCTTCGGCATAGCGATATAGTCTTTGAATCGGCCAGGGATTGGTTTATACGTGCTATGAATAATCCCGAGGATCTCATAGCAATTCATCTGGGTTTCGGTGATGATACGAATCGCCAAAACGTCATAGATTTCATCGAACGTATGGTCTTTGCGGTACATCTTTTTATAGATGGAATAGATCGATTTGACGCGACTTTCCATATGAAATGGAATCTTGTGGTCAAGTAAGATGTCCGCGATTCGTTTTTTGAGATTTTCTAACGATTGCTTCGTGTTTTCAAAACGTTCTTGGACAAGACCCTCAATCCGCTTATAGGCTTCGGGATCGAGATATTTTAGGGAGAGATCTTCAAGCTCGCTTTGAACGTTATAAATCCCAAGGCGATGGGCAATGGGTGTGAAAACTTCTAACGTTTCGTTAGCCAAAGCCACTTGGCGTTCGGCGGAAAGAGATTGAAGCGTGCGCATATTATGGAGGCGGTCGGCCAATTTGACGATGATGACGCGAAGATCTTTGGCCATCCCCAAAAAGATTTTGCGGTGATCTTCGGCTTCGAAGTCGGCCGCGGTCATATGGGAAAGCTTCATCCGCTGGATTTTGGTCAAGGAATCGACGATTTTGGCGACATCTTCCCCAAACATCTCCCCGATTTGCTCAATCGTGGCATCGGTATCTTCGACGGTATCGTGGAGGAAACCAGCGCAGATTGTCTCAGGTCCGGTTTGCAATTTGGCGCAGATATAGGCGACTTCAAGCGGGTGCTGAATATAAGGCTCCCCGGATTTACGATAGACGCCAGCGTGCTTTTCTTTGGCGAAAAGATAGGCTTTCTCGATCAGGCTTCGGTCGGATTCTTTTTGGATATAAGGAAAATAAACCGCCTTCAAATCGTCGAAGGTGTGCATCGGGTAGCCCCCGTTAGGGAGAAGGGTTGTCTTTTCGCTTTTTTCGCCCATAGCCTAAGTATAGCCCTTTCCGCTTAATTTGCTGTCCCCTTTTTCAAAGATTCGATCAAAAGATCGAGGGTCAGTTTTCCTCGGAATTCATTCAGCCTCATTCGGCAAAGGAAATCGGCCTTATCTAGCCCTTCGATTTCTTTGGAGCCGATCCGGAACGAAAATAAACGCACGCCTGGCGTGATTTCGCTTAAAATGCGCCGGCCATCGTTAGAAAAACGAAGCTTGGAGCAATCCACTCCTTCGACAAGGAAACTTGGTTCAGGATAATCCATTCCAAATGGCCCGAATTTCCTTATCAAACGATAGGAATCCATGTTGGCTTCTTCTAACGATAACGGGATCGATGGCTCTTCTTCAATTTGCTGAGGATGAGATCTAGCATAGGAAAGGAAGATTTCCTTAAAGGAGACGAAATCGACCGCTTTAATGGAGCATCCCCCAGCATGGCTATGGCCGCCAAAAGCAAGTAGCATCGGCTTAACTTCTTTGAAAAATTCGACGACATCGAATCCTTGGGTCGATCTTAACGATCCAACAAGCACGCTTTCATCGTGATATGCGGGAGAGAAGACGCAGGTGGGAAGATGAGCTTCCCCCATCAAGCGATTAGCCAATAAGCCATTGAGACCGATAGGCAAATCCGCAAGGACGCAGACGCCATCTTTTTCTTGGGAAAGCTGAACTCTTTTGTTGCTAGCAATCGTCGCTTGTTTGCGTTCGTCGTTGATTGTTTTCACCCATTCGGCCGTCTTTTTCATCTCATCGAGATCTTCGAGGGCGAAATAATGGACGAGACGACTCGCTTTATGGTCTTCGACCATTCTGCCGACCGCATTGATGATCGGGATGATCTCTAACGAAAGGTTATTTTCATTCAAGTAACGTTTCTCGCTTAGCAAAGAAAGGCTAGGATAGCCATTGGCCCGAATTGCGCGTAAAGATAACGAAACCAAAGTCCGGTTATTTCCGCGAATCGGCATCAAATCGGAAA
>CAMOEH010000047.1 GCA_946612055.1 uncultured Bacillota bacterium
TGACCGAGCCGCGACTAGCCATGACGTTACCATAACGAGTCAAGCAAAGGATCGTATCGCCTTCGCCAAGTTGACGGCTGCGGGCAATGACGTTTTTCTCCATCAAAGCTTTCGTGATGCCCATCGCGTTGATTGGATAAGCCGCTTTGTCCGTAGAAAGGAAGACGGCGTTTTTCACGTGATTGGCTACGCAGGCGGTGATGACGTTATCCGAGCCAAGCACATTGGTCTTTGTTGCTTCTAGCGGATAGAATTCGCAGGAAGGAACTTGCTTTAAAGCTGCGGCAGAGAAAACGTAATCGACTCCTTTGAATGCGCCGACGATGCTGCCGTAATCGCGAATATCGCCAATATAGAATTTTAGTTTCGGGTTATCGAATTCTTTGCGCATGTCATCTTGCTTCTTCTCATCGCGAGATAAAATGCGGATTTCTTTGATCCCCGTGTTGAGGAAACGCCTAGTGACCGCATGGCCAAAAGATCCCGTGCCGCCAGTGACTAGCAACACTTTTCCGTCAAAAATGTCTTTGCTCATGATTAACTCCTAATTGCCATAATTATGGCATCGCATCATATGTAAGCCTAATAATTATTAGGCCCATTTGCAAGAGAAGAAAAGAAAATAGGAAGCTTGTAGCCCCCTATTTGATGGATGGAGATTTAGGCAGCGGAAGAAGAGGAAGAATGGATGATCTCGTCTTTGGTCGGATGTTTTTCTTCAACGCCAGAATAACGATAGGAATATTTGATGCTCGATTTGCTTGGATCCGATCCTTCGTTTTTCGTCGTCGAATCCCCTTTCATCGAAAGCGGGAGGAAGTTTTTGAATTCCATCGAATAATTGTATTCGGTGGATTGACCTTCAACCGAGGATTCCGTCCAATCGGTTTTGATGATCAAAGAACCTTCACCACCGCTCTTATAGGAATTCTTGCCATCGGAATCATGATCCAATGCCGATTTCATGTTTTTGATCGGGGAACGCAATTCCTCGCGGATGGTTTTTTGTTTCTCCGCCATCAGGGTATTGAATTCTTCTTCGGTGATTTCGCTATAACGGTCGTTGTTGTTAGAAATAGCATCGACAACGTGATAGAAAGATCCGTCTTGTTTGAAAAGCCATTCCCTGGATTCAAGAGGAACGAAAATCAGCAAAGCAAAGCTTCTGTGGTAATAATATTCGCCTTCTTTGTATTCCCAGCGGTTGTCCGCAAGAGCGCTTGGATTGTTTTGGATTGCAACTTCCTCTGGCACGACCCAATCTTCGGCCATCGCCGTCTCATAAATCGTATCGCCAATTGCTTTTGCTTCCTCGAAGGAAATCGACTTGGCGCAAGAAGCTAGCATCAATGCTGAGCAAGCAAGCAAGATGCCTTTTTTATTCCATTTCATATTAATGCCTCCTATAGCATTATCCTCCTTTTTGGCTTTTAGCACAAAAGAAGAGGGACGTGTATCAAAAATTAGAAAATAGCCGATCAAGCTTTGATGAAGTTAAGCCAATCGTTATAAACGGTAAGGTAATCCTTCTCGTTATGGATTTCATGACGCATGGAAGGATAAAGCTTCAACGTAACGTTTTCGATGCCTAGGCCTTTGTAGGTCTTCTCAAGCCATTTCGGACCTTTGCCATTTTGGCCAACCGGGTCTTCTTCCCCCGCCGTGATAAGAATCACTTCGTCTTTGGACATCTTCTTGAGGTTCTTCTTGTTCCAAAGGGAAGACATTCCTTTAAGGAATTCTCTCCAGAAGCCACCGGAATTCTTCGCCCCGCAATAGGGATCTTCGATATAGGTTTTGACGTTTTCTTCATTATAAGAAAGCCAGTCGAGATCCGTCTTACGATCCTTGATGGCTTTGGTATATCCGCCTAAGCCAAGATTTTGGAGCATCGGGCATTCTTTGTCCCAATTCTTTTTGTTGACCTTCATTTTGGCCATGAGGTAGCCGGCTTTCATCAAGAACCCTTGGCCGCCATTGGATCCGCAAAGGATGATCTTATCGGCATCCTTAGGATATTTTTGCATCAAAGACTGTGTGAGGAAGGAACCCATCGAATGGCCCATGTGGGTCGTGGGGAGTCCGTTGGTTTTGGCGAGTTCGATCATCAAATGGATCGCTTCGACGTTTTTGGCAAAGCCATCTTCTGGCCATAATTCTTGCTTCTCCACCGATTCGGCATTAAGGCCTTGTCCTAAGGCATCGAGGACATAGACGTTGATGCCATTATCATTAAGGAAACGAGCAAGGCGATCATAACGGAAGGCGTATTCATCCATTCCCGTGATCAAAGTGAAATTGTGGGTGGCATTTTCCTTTTCCCAATGCCAGCCCTTCAAAATGGTCCCATCTTGCAGGGTCACCATAAATTGTTCGGCCATAAGATTCTCCTTATTTCAATCGCTTTCGCGGTGTTACTAATAGTGTAATGAAGTTACTCTCTTTTGTCTAAAGGTTAATCGGGAATGACGATCTCCTGTGGATAGACATAAGCCGTGATCAAGAAGACGCCATCAGGATCGCGTTCGGTTGGTTCGGTGAAGGAAATGTTGATTTTCCATTTCTTGCTTCCATCTTCGTTTCGATTCTTTTCAACGACACGTACGCCTTCTTCTTCATCATCTTCTGCAAGAACCCAGCCATCGGCAA
>CAMOEH010000048.1 GCA_946612055.1 uncultured Bacillota bacterium
AGAAGCAATATCGTCGGCAAGCCGATGGCCAAGATGCTGCTACAAAAGAATTGCAACGTCACGGTTCTTCATTCCAAAACGAGCGAAGAAGACAAAGCCTTCTATATTGCTCATGCCGATTTGATTGTTGTTGCAATCGGCCGCCTTGCCTTCTTAGATCATCGCTTCTCTTATAAGAAGACGGCAATGGTCGTTGATGTTGGCATCAACCGTGGGGAAGATGGAAAGCTCCATGGGGATGCTGCTCCTGACCTTCCTGTTGCTTTGCAAACTCCAGTTCCGGGAGGGGTAGGGCTATTGACCCGCCTTGCCTTAATGGAAAACTTATTACTCGCTGCCGAAAGGAAAAGATAATGAAGAAGACGTTGCTTAAAGCCTATGCTGAATTAATCGTGAAATCTGGGATTGCCTTAAAGAAAGGGCAATCCGTTGTCATCCGCGCCAATGTTGACCAAGAAACTTTCGTTGCGATGGTCGTCGAAGAATGCTACAAAAACGGAGCCAAACACGTCGTGGTTAAATGGGGTTCGCAAAAAGTGGACCGCGTCGCCATGCGCAAAGGCAAAACCAAAGACCTATCGGAAGTGCTTCCGATGGAACTCGCTTTGGAAAAATGGTCCGCAGAAGAGCTCCCTTGCTATCTTTGGATTGATTCGGATGATCCAGATGGATCTAAAGGCGTTGATCCGAAAAAAGTTGCCGCGATTCGTCAAGCCAAATGGAAAGTTATCCATGAATATAAGGAAGCGCGCGAGAACCGTTATCAATGGTGCATTGCTGGCGCTCCCGCTCCCGAATGGGCCAAGAAAATCTTTCCAAAGGAAAGCAAAGGCCGCGCGATGGAAAAACTCTGGGAAGCAATCTTACTTACCTCTAGGGCAAGCGATGGTAATGGCATCGCCAATTGGGAAGAACATGACCGCATCCTTAAAGCCAAATGCGATTATTTGAATTCTCTCCACCTCAAATGGCTCCATTACACCTCTAGCAATGGAACCGATCTTAAAGTTGGTTTGATCCCTGGCGTTATTTTCCTTGGCGGTGGCGAAAAGACCCTCCAAGGAACCTTCTTCCAGCCGAATATTCCTTCCGAAGAAGTATTCACCTCCCCGATGAAAGGAGAAGCGGAAGGTATCGTCTATTCTGCCAAACCCTTAGTTTATAATGGCGTCCTTATCCGTGATTTCTATGTCAAATTCGAGAAAGGAAAAGCGGTTGAAGTCCATGCCGAAGAAGGAGAAGAAGCTCTCCGTTCGATTTTAACGCTTGATGAAGGATCCGCTTATCTAGGAGAATGTGCCCTCGTTCCTTATGATTCCCCAATCAATAACACGGGCCTTCTCTTCTATAACACTCTTTATGATGAAAATGCCGCTTGCCACTTGGCATTAGGAAGAGGGTTCACCAATCTATATCCCAATTTTGAAAAATATAGCGAAGATGAAATCCATTCCTTCGGCATTAACAAATCGCTTAGCCACGTTGACTTCATGATTGGCTCGAAAGATCTTAACATCATGGGCACGACCGTCGATGGCAAAGAAATCCCCATCTTCAAAAACGGCAATTGGGCCTTCTAATAGGCCTGGCCAAAATCATAACGCCACTGTTCTAAAATCGCCCTTTCCTCAAGAAGGGTGATTTTTTCTAACGAGGAAAAAGGAATCGATGACCCGTTGATATGAATGCATCGATAAATCGTATCAAGGAAAGAAATTCGACCCGTGATTTCATGAGGATAGCCATCATCCCAATAGGAAATACGCACTTTTTCTCGTAAATGAAAGCGAAGGATATAATCGATTTCTGCAGCGATTTCATTCGAGATTTGCGGTTTTTCTCTTTTGCCTTTTTGATAACGCATCTGCTTCAAAATAGAAGCTTGCTCATTCAAGGATTTGTAGGGAAGCCATTTCATCATTCCGCGATCTTCGTTCATGCTTTATGACCTCCGATTTGCTGGTGGCGTTCTCGGATGGTTGAAGACTCCGTTTGGGAACTTGCCCGCAAGCAGGCGTTAGCCCCATATTGGATCGAGATAGCATCCATGGCTAAATGGAACCTGCGATTGGCTTCTTCTTTTTCCGGGGAATCAAATAGATTGAGCTGGCTGAAATCGTAATCGCGAACCTGGCCGAAACTGATGCCTAGGTTTCGGATGGGAAGATTCTCGCCAAAGCGCATTAACAAAGTGAGAATGTTTTGGTAAATCGTCTCGTTATCATCGCTAGCGATAGGAAGGGTTAATTGCCTAGAAAACCCTCCGCCTACTTTTGCTGAATAGCCTACGTATAAAGAAACGACAGATGTCTTCTTTTTTGCCATCCTTAGGCGGAAGCATAAATCATCATTCATCTCCAGTAGGAGCCTTTTACTTTCTTCTAAGGAATAATCTCTACATAAAGTTTGGCCAATGGATAAAGAATTCTCTTTGGGTTCGTATTTCTCCCGGATATCAGATTCATCGATGCCATTGGCCATGTTCTTTAATTGCTTTCCGATGATGCCAAATTCTTTGACAAGGACCCTCGTATCGGCTTTTGCTAACGCTTCTACGCTTCTTATCCCAAGACGAGATAAGCGAATGGAGATGCCATTAGAAATTCCCCAAATCTTCGTGATGGGATGGATCTTCCATAAAGTATTAGGAACATCTTCTTGTTTCCAATAGGCGCGGTAGGGCGGCTTCTTCTTTCCATCATTATCTAGGCACGTCTTAGCCAAAAACATATTCGGCCCCATTCCAGCCGTCGCGATTAGATGCAATTCCTTCTCAATGCGTTTTTGGATTTGCTCCACAAGCTCAGAAGGGCTGTAATGATACATATCCAAATAAGGCGTCAGATAAAGGAAAGATTCATCGATGGAATAAACATGGAGATCTTCTTCATCAACAAAATCCAAGAATATGGATACCACGCGTGCGCTTGTTTCTATGTAATAACGCATACGTGGAGTGGCATAGATTATA
>CAMOEH010000049.1 GCA_946612055.1 uncultured Bacillota bacterium
AAGAATAAGGATTTCCACCAGAGAAAGTCATTTGGTTGTTCGGCCTAAAGGACCAGCCGGCCCCGACCACGTTGATGTAGAAAGGTTCTTTCAAGGACTCAAACGCCGATTTGACCGCCAAAACGTTCGCATAGGCCTCAGCCACTCCGGCGATTTCCTTTTCCTCATCGGTTAAACCATCGTATAGAGCAAGGGCGGCATTGATTTGAGCTTGTTGGGAGCTATCTTGATAACGAAGGTTGCTCGGCAATTTCCAAGCCGCGTCCATAAAAGCGGTGGCGTGTTCTTGCATGACTTCGTATTCTTCCATCTTTGTGTTGGCTTGGTCTAATTTTTCTTTGGCTCCAGCCACTTCGTCGTTATAGTCTTCTGGAAGGATTTTCTCGTAAATCTCGTTTAATTCCTCGATCAAAGTCTTGTCTTGATAAACCAGTTGGCTTAAATCGACGTCATTCATCTTGATCACGAATTCATAGGCAGCGTATTCGCTATCTGACAGCGCAGCCAATTCATCAAAGCGCGCCTGCAAGGCATCAACCTTTTCCTTGGCTGCGGATACTTCTTCTTTTTCTTTCGATTCCTCGGTCAAAGAAGCGTAATAAGCATAAGCAACGTTTACCAAATAGCGTTGCTCAAGCAGCAAATGGCCCTCGTCAGGCAAACTGTCTTTGCAAAAATCGAGGAAGCGGCGTTCGTATGCCAAACTCAATTCCTGATCGATTTGGGCTTCGAGCAAAGCCTTATAGGCAGCAATATATTGATCCATTTTTTCCTTGGCCTCGACCACTTCAGGCCGCTCAAGATAATCGCGATAGGAATAACTGACCGCGTAGTACATGACAATCAACTGATCGAGTTCGTCACCTGAATCCAAATTCACTTCGCCGACCGCATTTACCGTATCAATGAAGCGGGCGACTATTTCGGGCAAGGGAGCAAGCTCATCGGAGCTATATTCGCTGCTTGAAGTCGGCGTCGACGTGTCTACACTGGAACTTGTGGATTCGGTCGAGTCTTGGTTCGTGTTTTTCGCGCATCCGGAAACAAGCAAAGCAAGACAAAAGCCCAACATCAACTTATTTTTCATAGACTTAACCCTCCATAAACACCGTCAAGATAATCCAATCGTTCGTTTATCCAATTGAGGAAATGATTGGAAGCGTCATCGTGGGTATGAAAAGTGGTAACAATTCCAGGATGGTAGCTATGTTGGCTCGTTCCTAAAATCTGCCACTTGGCGAAGTTTCGGTTGAATTCACCGCGGAAACAATCGGAGATATAGGTGTCGTATTCCACCGCTTCTGCCACCAATGAATTTGAAGCAAACAGGCGGTAATACTTCGAGAATTCGCTGCTAAATCCATTCACGTGTGCCACCAAATACAACCACGGATTGGCGTGATTGGTCATTTGGTTGCAATAAGTTCCTTGGGAACTTGCAACCGATGCATCCGAAAGATTGCCGCTAGACCAATCGAAATCCCAAGGCGAGCCAAACGTAACTTTGTTAGCAATAGAGCCGTCGCTGAAATCAAAATAAAGATAGAAACTTGAGAAGCCAACATCGATGTCTTTCATGATTTCCTCGATGTAATACATCTTCATCAGCGAAGGGAGATCAAGCACTTGCTCAACCGCTTGCATCGGAGTTAAAGAGTTCGATAGATCCTGAACCACTTCACCCGCTTCGTTGATGACCATCGCCACGCCGCCTGAAGCGGCAAGAAGAACCTTAAAAGCGTTGCGGACAATCGTTTCCGCGGTTTGGAATTGATCGGCGGAAAACCAATCCGTTTTAATTCCATAATATCGTTCGGGAAAAGAACGACCGTTCACCATATCAGAACTGCCACCGATTGTGAAATATTGCCCTTCGTTCCGGGCGTAATCGTCCAATTCCACAAGATAGCCGACTTCTTTTTGCAACTCGGTTTCTTCAGGTTCGTGAACGTTGAAACGACCTTTCCCGGCTTGATTTTGCTCTGCCAAGATATATAGGCCGTTATAAACGCCATTGAGATAAAGATTCACATAGGCGTAAGAACTAGAGTAGCCGCCGGAATGGTTATAAACATCGTCCCCTAAATGGAAGGCGGTGACGTTCCGTTGCATCGAATAATCGTAATAATCAGCGAGCAAAACCCAAGATTTGAAGGCTCTCCCTTGATTTAGCCCAAGCATGTTTCTCTTCTTATCAAATTTGATGCGATAGGCCTTTTTGTCGGCATTGAGAGTTCCGTTTCCCCTCAGCCTCACTCCAGCGGTTACGCCAGCAAAAGCATAGTCTTCATTAGAAACATTCTCCACGGACACCGTCGAGGCGACATAAACCTCTTTAGAAGTGATCGCTCCTCCTTCGATTTTGATATTAGGAAATCCTGTATAAGGCTCGATGGTCAAGGTCGCGGTTTTGGAATCGACCTTAGTCCCGGACGGGGAATAAATGTCGGCTCTGACTTCTTGAGAACCGATTTCTGTCCTTCCGTTATTGACGAATTGGACGCTCAGCCCTTGTGGCAACAGACCGGAAAGACGAAGATTATGAGTTTTTCCGTCATATTGAAAAACACGGGATTCCAAATCGTATTCGTCGAGTTTGTAATACTCTTTTTCGATATATTCCCCGCATTCGCAGGTCAGCCTCTTGGTTCCCGGAGCAAACAATGTCGCCTCGTTGATGACGCTTTCTTGGTTATAGTCATGGCGATGGGGCCTTGAAGGGCGCGAATCCTCGCTCTCTTGCGAAGAAGAACTCGACGTCGGCTCTTCGGAAGAAGAAGAGGAGGTGCTGCTAGAAGGGGAGGGTTTGCTACCGCACCCAGCAAGCAGCAAAGTCAAAATCAATGTCGTAGGGAACCATATTTTCATGCGGTTTCTCCTTTCTTTCTAAAACGGAATTTGCGAATTGCCACGTTGAAGACAAACAAAGCAATGGCGATGGACAAAAGCAATACGCGCGGATCGATGGAGTAGTCCATGGTGCGAGAAATAACGCGGAAGATCGATTCGTTTTGTTCAAATAGGCGTCCACTATTTTGTAAGCAGAAATCCGCCAAAGCGTCATGCTCGCTGTTGCGGATTCGCATATCGAACTCCTTGGAATAGGAGAAAACAAAATGGGTAGACATTCTCGTTTCAATCCCGTTGGCCACCCTCACGGCTTCAAAGCAATAGACACCGGGCATGAAGAAGAAATCCGCGTTAGCATAACGGAAGGTGTTGCGGGTAACGAAGGTGAATTCAATGTTCTCGATGCTGCCATTTGGCAAAGTCAAAATGCCTTTGAGACTCGTGTCTTCGCTAGATATCGCCACAGTGGTGGCTTCGATTGTGATCCCGAAATTTCGTTCCTTGACCCGCAACGTCATAGTCCTTCGGCTTTTAACCGGGGAAAAAAGGTCTCTAACCGCGTTTTCGATGAAGGCAATGCCTCGGCTATCTTCGAAATAGTTGGCGGAATTAGTGCCATTAAGATCGCAAGTGAAAGAGCCAACCTTTCCTGACCCAAAGGGCATGGTCGCGTAAATCGGATCCGATTCGTAGGCAAGAATCATTAATGCGCCGTCTTTGATTTCCGTTCCGTTATATCCGCTTAAAGCCGGCACCGAAAGGATGCCTTCCGTCACTTGATTATGATTAACGATTCTCGGGGTGATGTCGGTTCCGTCATTCATATATTTGCCTTTGAGGCTTTCGGTTTCCGCTAGCAAAATCGGGGTCAATTGAGTGGGATCATTTACCGGATAAGCGGTGCCTCCTCCAATCGCGGCCAACGTCTCCAACGTGTCCATTTGGATGCCGTTGCCAACCCCAACGAAAGAGGCGGTGATTCCTTTTGCCCGGATATAAGCCAGGCGTTCTTTATAACCACTGTCAACCGGCTCGCCATCGGAAATAAAGATGATGTGTTTGGTCGAGGCTTCATCAAAATCAACCAATTGGTTATTGGCCATTTTGAAAGCTTCCGCATAGGCCGTTCCATAGCCTAACTCGATGGAATTGATCCGTTGGATGATTGTGTTCTTTTGAGAAACAAGGGTCATTGGGCACACCAGGGTGGGATTCGCATCAAAGGTGATAACACCAACGTAGTCATAATCTCGAAGGCTATTGACGCAAGCAATTGCGCTTTCTTTGGCAAATTCTAAACGAGTTTTACCTGCGACCATCTCCCGCATGGACGAAGATTTGTCGATCATCAAAAGGATGCCCACGGGAGCGTTTTCGTCCAATTTGGTATCAATGGGCAGCATAGGCCCAATCAACGGATCGCCATCCATGTTGCCGAAGTGATATGTGTTGTTTCCTCCGCTAGTGAGCAGACCACCTCCGCTATTAACATAGGATCTCAAGGTGCTCGTAAAGCCTTGGGGAAAGTCATTCAGGTTAACGTTCATTGCAATGACTTCTCCATAATCGTTGAGGTTCTCGTTTCTTCCAGCGACTTGACCGGGGGTTTTGACCTCAATCTGATAGGATTCTTCGAGAAGGTTTTTCAATTTGGTGGACTCAGAGCCGGTTCCGTCCAAAATGAGAATTTTGCTCTCTGAGCTGAGCTCATAATAGCCATAATAATTGTTGTTTTCCTCGACCCCATCATCTGGCGCGATGATTTTGGCATGGAGGGAATGCTCGCCAAAGGTGGTTATTTTGAGCGTTAAGGAAAGTTCATTAAGACCCTTTCTAACATCAACTTGTTCCGAGAATATTTGGGTATCGTTATCCGAAATAGTCAATGTCCCTCTAGCGGCATAATTGCTTAAAATTGAGACCTTTGCGGTAAAATCGCGGTTGATTTTCACGTTATCGGGTATAGAAAACGCATCAAATTGCATATCGTTAGCACCTTCTAAAGACGGAAAATAAACCGCGTCGATTTCCACGCCACTATCTTTGAATTGACCGATATTTTCATATAAACCTCCATCGGTCTCGACCCCATCGGTTAAAATGACGATTCTCTTATCGTTATTGCCGCTAAAAAGAGAAAGAGAATAGCGGATCGCCTCTTCGATGTTGGTGGCATTTCGGGTTTGCTCATCAGGAGAGAAATTCAGATAACGTTGATACGCGCCTTTGGCATCTTTAGATAACGGGGCAGCGATTTCCGCTGTTTTGCCAAAGGTAACAAAGCCAACCCGGCCCCGATCATCGATAAGAGAAATCTCGTTTTCCAAATAAGAGTTCATTTGCTCCCTGACCGTTTCTTGGCTAGCGGAGGCATCCACCAAGAAGACGACATCGTTATTGACTGGGGCGTCGGTCACATCAAGCCGAGCGCCCGCAACCACCGAAGTCAACAAAGCGATAATCAAGGCGTGAACGAAAATGGAGATGACGAGATTTGGCTCTTTTCTACGGCGTTTGTTGAGCACGAAATAAAGCACGACGGATACGATTACCACCGCGGGGATGATAAATAGCAGCCAAGGATATGAGAATTTCAGGCTAGTATTGCTCATTGAGCGATAACCCCCATTCCACCAAGGCGAGCGACAATAAAATTAAGGCCAAAATCAAGACCGGATCAAAATCGGCTCGCGTAACCATCGCTTGAGCGTTTCCCTGCCTTTGATATTGCTCCGGCGCCAAATATTCCCAAACCGTCAAGAAATTGCTCTCTTCGGCCAAACCGCTGACAAAGAACCTTTTCGCAATCTTTTCACCGGAAGAATTCTCTTCGACCACGATGTGATTGCCAAAGTCGTTACATTCGTAGCGATAATCGCATTCCGGTGAGTTTTCGTTGTAGATGACCTCTTCATCAAGAGTCGTCAAAACAGAGGAAAGGCTAGAATGGATGTTGATGGAATCATAAATGTGCGGGTTGGCGTTGGACAAAGTCGGCACCAAAACGTAATTCAAAATATTCCGGAACAAAATCACCATGTTTGCCGTAAGGGGCAGATCACTGAAGTGGAAATCGAAAGAAAAGATGATCAGATCCGCCTTGCCCAGATGCCCGGCAATGAGAATAGGGCTGCCATTGCAGGTAGCCATAACATCAAAATCCGCCAAAAGATTCAAAGGGGTGTATTTGGTCAAATTGACCGTAGAAATCGTCACGCCCTCCATCAATGCCTGATAAACATCGGTGTTAGAGAAGGTGTCTTCCAATCGGCTTTCGATGAGAACGGGGTCTTTCCTTTGAATATGGATCTCCGAATTGTCGCTAGGCGGATTAGTGATAATCACTGCCCCGTCTTTAGGGAAGGCATCCGGATAATAGTTGTCATAAATATAAAGATCGAAACCGCTATTGGGGATATATTCATCGCTCGGGGAGCGAAGATAAAGATCGGCCTTTCCTATTGCCATGACCGCCGCTTGGGTAAAAATAATGTCATCTCCAACCAGCAAAGCGCGAAATTTCTCTTTTTCGATGCCATAAATTGCGGCTTCGTTGTCGCTAGGATAGGAATCTTCAACCAAAACTGGTTTCTTGTTGGACGATTCTTTCGTCATGGCCCTTAAATTGGCGCTGGTGACGCTGACCACCCCCAGGTTGTCGAAAGTCACATGGGCCGTTTCGTTCGCTTTTAGAGACATTTCGCGGGTCTGATAAAGGAAACCGTCATCCAAGTCGAGCTGCAACTTAAAATCCGAGGCCGCATTATAGGAGGCGATATCGGCAGAGAAAGCATAATACCCGCCTTCCAAAGTATATTCGAAATTGGAAATGGCGAGATTGTATTCGTGGTCGGATACGTCTACGACATTGATATAGCCTTGGTGATCATAAGCGTGGTCGCTATAGAGGGTGACCTCACAATTGGGATTTTTCTCCATGATTTCATTGGTCAGCAAGATGGCGTCAGGAAGGTTGGAAGAGGCAAGGGAACAAGTCAAATTCGGCAAAGAATTGGTAATGGCTGCCTTGCTGATCTCCGATTCGAAAACTACCCTCGGATGATCATCGGCCAAAATCAAGGAATAACGGTCGTGCTTGCTAGCTTTGCCCGAATCATGCTCAAAACGCTCTAGCGCGCGCTGAAACCGGGTTTGACCGTTTTTTGAGGCTGTCATGCTGGAAGAGGCATCGATGATCGCAATATGGTCCACCACTTCAACGTCTTTTCCAAATACCGGCGTGGCAATGGCAAAAGCTATCGATGCGGCCAAAGCAAGTTGCACTGCCAAAAGCAAAGATTTGGTCAACCAGCTAAAAGGATTGCGTTTTCGAAATTTAAGACTTTTTTTCCAAATGGAAGTCGAGGAAATCTTCTTTTGGGCATACCTTGGCTTGATAATGTAAATAATAATGATGATCGGGATGGCGATCAGGGCGATTAAGCCTAAAGGGGTAAGCAATTTCATCGGATATCCCCCGCCATTTCAAGTTTCTCTAAGAAAGCTCGCTCAAAAGGCTCATCGGCCTGGAAAAGGACATAGGAAATCTGCCGTCCGATGGCAAAATCCTTAATCTCGGCGAGATATTCCTCTAAAGCCAACCGATAAGCCTTCATCTCGGATCTTCCGATTCTCAGTTTCATGTTTCTTTCATCGCCTTTATCGGCGCATTCGGAATCCATCAAATACATCCTACCCCCGTAATTGGGACAAATTTCTTCAGCAGAAAGCACATGAACCAAGAGGACGCTCTTGTGACGGAACTGCAAGAAATTCACCGCCTTTTGGTAATCGTCGGTGAGAAAATCGGAAATCAAAATAGATAAACCATCGCCAAAGCCAATATCGGAGAGAGTTTCTACAGCCTTCCCAAAGTTACATTCGCCATCGAAACGGATGTCTTCAATCGAATTAACCATTTGCATGAATTCGTCTTTGCGGCTGATGGGTCGTTCCCCTAAGCGAACCGCTTGATCGTTTTTCACCAAATAAATCGACAATTTATCCATGTTGTTGACCGCGAGGAAACCTAGTGCAGCCAAGCATTTGATGGCGTTCTCCTTCTTGTCTTGATAGAAAGCCATAGAAGAAGAAACGTCCAAAAAAATCCGGACGTGTTGCTGACGCTCATCAACGAATAACTTTAAAAAATATTTGTCAAATCTCGCGTAGAGATTCCAATCAATTTTTTTAATGTCGTCCCCAAGGTTATATTCCCTAAAATCAGAAAATTCAACGCTGGAACCGTGTGATTTGGTTTGGTGAATCCCGCCGAAAAGCCCGTTCTCTAAA
>CAMOEH010000050.1 GCA_946612055.1 uncultured Bacillota bacterium
CGGCAAATTCGAAATCTACGATGGAGATACCCTAGAAGTCATTAAGCCAGAATATGACATCCCGAATATGTATTTAGAGGAAAACAAGGCTTTCCTCGATTCGATTACTAGCGGCAAGAAAAACAAAAATAACATCGATAACGTCTTAGAAAGCGCGAAACTGCTCGATGCCTTATATCAATCCGCAGAAAAAGGGGAAGAAATCAAATTATGAAGATAATTGGATTTGTCGATAATTACATTTCGGAATGGCACGCCAACAATTATCCAAACTGGATTAAGGAAAAATGCGAGCTCCTCCATCTCGGTTACGAAGTCAAATACGCCTATGCGAAGACCGACTTATCGATCGAAGATGGCAGAACAACCGATGAATGGTGCAAAGCCTATCACGTATCGCGGTGCTCAAGCATCAAAGAATTATGCGAAAAATGCGATAACATCTTCATTTTGGCTCCATCGGATCCGCAAGAGCACCTTTTGCTAGCAAAAGAAGTTTTCCCCTATGCGAAAGGGAAACGGATCTACATCGATAAAACCTTCTCGCCAAATCGCCTAGAGGCAGAAGAAATATTTGCTCTAGCCAAGCAATATGGCATCTCTTTCTTTTCCACCTCTGCTTTACGATACGCGAAAGAAATAGAACATGTTAAAGCAGCGGAATCGATAGAGATGTTCGGAGGAGGAAGAACCTTCGAAGAATACATCATCCATCAGGTGGAAATGCTAGTAAAAACGATGGGCGTCGATTTAAAGACTGCCCAAGTTATCCATAAAGACGACGTTGATCATTGCACCGTCACTTTCAAAGATGGCAGGGTCGGCAAATTGAATTTCTGCCCAAGGCTTGATTTCTCTTTCCAAGCCAATGGCGTTAAAACGATGATAACCTCCGACTATTTTGGAGTCCTAATCGAAAAGATTTTGTCTTTCTTCGAAACAGGAATGATTGATTTTGATCCTAGCGAAACTTTGGCGGCCATGTCGCTTAGAGAAGCTTTGATTGAGTCGAAAAGCCATAACGGAGAGATCGTTACTATCCAATGAAGAAATTAAAAGTGGCCATTATTGGCTGTGGAAGAATTTCGGTCATGCATTTTAATGGGGTTTTATCCAACAGCGATAAAGCCACTTTGGTTGCCGTTTGCGATAACAAGATAGAACGAGCGGACTATTATGCGAAAAAATTCCATGTGAAAGCGTATTACGATTATCAAGAATTAATGAATAACGAGGAATTGGATGCCGTCCATCTTTGCTTGCCTCATTACTTACATTGTTTGGTGGCGGAATACGCTTTTAAAAAGCACATTAACGTTTTGTCCGAAAAACCAATGGACATCAATTACGAAAGAGCCGAACATTCAGTTCGAATTGCCAAAGAAAACCACGTGCTCTATGGGGTGATTTTCCAATGCCGATACAACATCACCTATCTTTTGGTGAAAAAGGCTTTAGATAGCGGAAAGCTTGGAAAAATCATCTCGGCAACCTCTATTTTGACTTGGAATCGTTCCGATGAATATTACTTACAAAGCGATTGGAAAGGGACTTGGGACAAAGAAGGGGGCGGAGTCATTATTGACCAGGCAATCCATTCTATCGATATGGTCAATTCTCTTATCGATAGCGATCCGGTTACCATTTCTTGCCTTATGGCAAATCATGGGCATCAAATTGTTAAAGTTGAAGATACTGCCGAAGGATTGATTACCTATAAAAACAGGGTTAGATATGCCTTTTACGCGATGAATAATTTTAGTGACGATGAGCCGATTAGGATTACGTTGCACTGCGAAAAAGGAAAGGCGATCTTCTCCTATGACGATGCTTATATCTACTATAACGATGGCAGCAAAGAAGAAGCTCACCAAGACAAAGGAAACGTCATTGAAGGCGGAAAAGACTATTGGGGTTTTATGCATTCCTCTCAAATTTCAAACTTTTATAACGCAATTCTAGGGATAGAAGAGCTAGATATCAGTGGCGAAAAGTGCTTGAAAACGCATCGTTTAATTTGCGATTTATATCAAATCGGGAGGGGCAACTTATAAATGAAAGTCGGAGTTATTACGGACTGTTTTAAACAATCTTTAGAGAAAGCCATCCACTTAGCGGGCTCATTAGGGCTTGATGGAGTGCAAATTTACGCGACGACCAAAGAATTTTCTCCGCGTGCCCTTTCTAATGAAAAAAAGGAATTCTATAAGAAACTTTTGAAAGAGAATAAACTCGTTATCTCTGCGTTATGCGCGGATATGGGAGGACACGGCTTTGAAATCGAAGAAGACAATCCGATAAGAATTCAAAAAACCAAAGAAATCATCGACCTTGCCAACGAATTCGGAGCGAAAGTAATCACGACTCATATTGGGGTAATTCCAAGCGATAAAACTAACCCAAGATATCAGGCGATGTTAAAGGCTTTAGCCGAATGCGGATTATATGCGAAGGAAAAAGATGTTACCGTGGCAATTGAAACAGGCCCAGAAAAAGCAGCTATACTGCTTCAATTCTTATTGGATACCAAAGGCGGGGTTGGCGTTAATCTTGATCCGGCTAATTTTGTGATGGTTACCGATCAAGACCCATCCGAAGCCGTCTATCTATTGAAAGATTACATCGTCCACACCCATTTAAAGGATGGGAAAATGCTTAAAAAGACCGACCCGAAAATTATCTACGATGTCTTTGCCGGAGAAGGTATCGAAGGATTGAATGTCGCGAATTATTTTATTGAAACGCCAGTCGGGGCGGGAGATGTAGACTTCGAAAAATATCTAAAGGCCTTAAACGACATCGGATACGATGGCTTCCTTACGATCGAAAGGGAAGTGGGCGATGCGCCTTTAAACGATATAAAACAGGCAATTAATTTTATTAAACCATTAATTTGAAGATTGGAGGATGCCTTCACAAAAGAAAAAAGCTCCTCGCCGAGGAAGCTTTTTGCTATTAAGCGATCGCTTCGCCTAGAAATGTGGCATAGAATTCTTTGGCCACATTGA
>CAMOEH010000051.1 GCA_946612055.1 uncultured Bacillota bacterium
CGCCAAGCTGGGAAAGCAGGGGCACGTTGCTCGATTTGGATAATGTTTCCCTTAATGGCGAGCCTTTATTCACTTATAACATCCAACAAAATACCGTCTTCGTCAAACCGGATAACAATCGTTATTATCTTGATCTTTTAACCGTCGCGAACCGCTTTACCGAGGGCGATATTTTGTCGATCGGCGGCTACTTTAATCTCTACGTCGATAAGACCTCTTCTCTAGTTTATTCCAACCCCATTTATCTTCTTTATCAAAACGGGGTGTTCTCTCCTATCGAAGACATCAACGGGTATTTGATTAATTCTTTAAAAGGAAAAGTTGATTACGAGCTATACGATTTTATCCAAACGATCGCTCTTGATGACATCATCAATGGTTTTGCTTCCTCGGTGATGGCGGCTTACCCTGCCTCAGAGAAATTCGACCTTTATTTTGCAGCGGTAGAAGAAATCGCCAAGATTCCTCTAAATGAAGAGAAGGTCGAAGAAATTTTCCGCACGAAAAAAGAAGAAACGAAGGAAATCCTGGATTCTTATCACGATGAATCCGTTTATGAGGGCATTAATCTAGCTCAAGTCGATGCCTATATCGAAGAATATAAAAACAAAGTGGATAACGCATCCAATTTGGAAGAATTGCCAGCAATATTAGAAGAATTCAAAGCCAAAGTCGCCCCCGTCAAAACGCGCCTAATCGCGGCAGAAGAAGCGATTCTTAATCGTAGCAGCGGCTATGAAGAATATCTTGCTCCCTATGATGTCGTCACGACGAGCGATCTAAACGCGAATGGTGGCATTTCCTGTTTTGGCAAAGCCGATACGAGAAAAAGCTTCAATAACACCGATCAGCAAAGTGGGAAATATTATTTCCGAAACGAAAATAACCCCAACGGGAACGTCATTTTCCAAGCCGAATATATCAGCGATTCCCCCTTTTCCTCGTTGTATGGAAACCAATTCTTCCTTCGTTTGCGGGGGACTCCGATGACCAATTACCGTTTCGCGCTCGGAGGTTCGCCTTCTTTATCGATTGTTACCTTCGATAACGACAAGGTGTTGAATGAAACCTATGCCAATTATTCCTTTGCCGCGAACGTCAAATACAAAGTGAGATTCGGCGCGATCGATTTGAAGGGTTTCGACAAGACTTACCTCTTCGTTGAAGTCAATGACGTTATCCAAATCAAAGCCATCGTCGATTCTTTGGATTACCAGATGGTCAATAGCTTGATCGTGATGGATAGCTATACCGGCAACGATTCCGGCCATTACGCCTCGTTATTGCCATTAGAAGAAGGATGCAGCAAATTCGACCATTTCGCCACGATTCACCGGTTTGCGTTAGCGTCTTCCTCCAAAGAAACGTTCCGCCTGTCTTTAGAAGAAAACGATATCCCCTTATCTAGTTTGCTTTACCCAAGCGAAGAATCCGCGATTCGGCTCAATGGAGTTCCCCTTGCTTTCGAAAATCAGATCGAGCCGGTCCTCATCAAAGAAAACAACACCACTTATAAGATCAATCTCGATTATTTTGGCTATTTTGCCGATAACGATGAACTTGTCTTCGGTGGCTTATTCTCCCTTTTCGATAGCGAAGACAATTCAAAATCCATCTATAAGATTTATGATTCGACTTTTGTCTATGATCTTGAAACCGATTCCTTTGCTTATGTGGAACCATCCTTAGAAGATGTTATTGCAGAAGCGAAGGAAACAATCGATAAATCCTACGATTTGGAACAATATTCCCCTGCAGGGCAAGCAGAAATTGAAACCATAATTAACGATTTTGCCGCGAATATCGATAATGCCTCCAATAACGAAGAAGCTTATCGCGTCATGGATAGCGCCCTTGCGCAAATCAAAGCGATCCTAACCGTGCTGGAAGAGCATAAGAATGTTAGCAAGGAAGAATTGAACCTCTATTTGGATCTTTCTTTATATCAAGAAGAGGAAGTGGCCTCGATAAAAGAAATCCTAGCTTCCTATTTCTTAAAGATCGATGAAGCCAAAACATCCGAAGAAATCGATGTTTATAAGAATGCGGCCAAAGAGGAACTCGATAAGATTTTGACTTCTGTGGAAGTGGATGCTTTGCATCTAGGCCAATTGAAGAAATCCGCGCAAAGCAGCATTGAAAAATACGTGGGCAAATTGGATTTAAGCAAATATAGCGTCAGCAACATTGACCGCATCCAAAAACTGGCCAAAAGAGCCAAAAACAACATTTCCAAAGCCGCTAACGAAAGGGAAATCGACCAAATCTTGAAGGCTTTTTATCAAAGCATCAATGGCGTCCCCACGAATAACGGCAGCGAATTCGATGGCGAGAATTATGTTTTTCCCGCCGAAAAAAATGGGAACATGCTTGCTTGGATATTGCCTCTAAGCATTGGCTTAGTCGTAGTTAGCGCAGGTATTGTCACCATCTCAATCATCATCAAAAAGAAAAGGAAATCAAAATAAAGGAGGATTTATGAAAAAGAATCTCATCTTAGGAATTAGCGCCTTTGCCGCTATCGCCGTTTTGGCGGGGTGTGGCAGACGGTCTTCAGACGGAGAAGAAATCGACGCGACCAAAGCCCAGCTCAACGTCAACGTCTATGATGGTGGCGTCGGCGACAAATGGATCAAAGACGCCGCGTTACGCTTTGAAGAAGCCAATGCCGACCGCACGGATTTTGCTCCCGGCCTAACTGGTGTGCAAATCCACGTGGATAAGAAGCGATATGCTAGCATTACTACGCAAGCATTGAACCACGATGTCTATTTCACCGAAGGCGTTGATTATTACGTCATGGGCAATAATGACAAATTAGCCGATATCACCGATGTTTTAACCACGCCAAACCCCGACGATAACGACAAAACCATCCTCGATAAAATCGACGTGAATTTGAAGAACTTCATGAACCGCGATGGCAAATATTATGCCGTTCCTTTCTATGAAGGCATCTATGGCTTGGTCTATAACAAAACCTTATACGCCGAAAACCAATATTATGTGACCGATGAAGGCGAAAGAACTGGTGATCCTGCTTCTTTTGGCGCCGGGCCAAATGGCGTGAAAGGAGACTGGGACGATGGCATGCCGAAAACATATGAAGAATTCAGCAAAATGATGAAATGGATGCGCGATGATGGCGTTACCCCATTCGTTTATTCCTCCGACAAAGAGATGTCCAAATACGCTCTCCGCATGCTTTCTTCCTTCTGGAGCGATGACGAAGGATACGATCAAATCAACCTTCATTACACGTTAAATGGAACTGCCAATCGCATCGTCACCGGTTTTAATGATGGCGTTCCTACCATTGAGTCGAAGGAAATTAACGTTGAAAACGGCTATGAATTAAGCAAACAGCTTGGCGTCTATAACGCCTTGCGTTTCGCTAGAGATGTTCTCGTTAGCGACGATCAAAATTACGATGGCAGGCCTAGCGTCGAGCATGCCCAGCAGAAATTCATCGGGCGCAATGGCGTCGTCAATTGCGCGATGCTTATCGAAGGAACTTGGTGGGAAAACGAAGCCAGAGGTTATATCGAAGCCGCTCAAAAATATGTCGATACCAATTATGGCTTGATGGCCATCCCGAAGGCGGATGAGAGCAAAGTTGGCGAACCGGCGACCTTTATGAACCTCAACCGTTCCTATGGTTTCATCAACAAAGCCAGCAAAAACATGAAGCTTGCCAAAGAATTCTTCGCTTTCTTGCATAAGGATGCGGAGCTTGAAGCATTCACCAAAGAGACGAATATGACCCGTGCGCTAAAATACACGATCAGCGACGAAACCAAGGCGAGTTTATCGACCTACGCCAAAGATCTCGTCGCCATCAAAGAAAGCGATAAGGTCAACATTTTCTCGCCCTATTCGAGCTCGAAATTCGAAATCGACAATTCCGGC
>CAMOEH010000052.1 GCA_946612055.1 uncultured Bacillota bacterium
CCTATATCCCAAATCGTCTTTTTGATATTCAAATTCGCATCCACAATATTCGCACTTTATGGCGTAAACATTGTCCTTATCGTATTCTTTGGTTACCTTGACAGCCATTTGTTAGTTCCTTCAATTGTCCTTTCTCAATAATAACCGATTTAAACCGGTGATACATAAAAACTTGTAAGGAAACATTAAATTCAAAGAAAAAGTCTTATCTAGAAGCAGAGACGTGGTGAATTAACGAATCAGATGTCCCCACGGAAATACTTTTCGTAATTCTTCTTCCAATAATGAGGATGTCGATCCTTTTCTCCTTCTTTAGGAGAGAAAGAATAAACTCCATTTACTTTCCAAGAACGGAATAGCCCTGGCTCGATACATCCTTTCGGGCAATGGAAAACGCAACGCTCACACATATAGCATTGCCCTCCAAAATGGAATTTGCCATCGACATAGGTGATGTTATGGGTGGGACATGCATTGATGCATTTATGGCAATGGATGCATTCATTTTCTTTCACTTTATAGAAGCGTCCATTAAACCTTCCACCAAACCATTGAATGCGAAGAATCGCAGCAAAAGGACGGTCAAGGAAATAACGTTTGATCGGCCTCTTCTTGTTTTGAAGAATTTCTAATGTATCTAACGGAATCCTTCTTTTGGCTTCCTCGTCCATTTGAAATGCCATTTCTTCCGTATGCCGGAACATGAAGGAATAAGGCATGAGGTAGTGGTATTCGTTTTCGATGAAGAGATTCCTTTTCTTTAACATCGAAGATAGACGCAAGCTAGAGGCGTTATTCCAAAATAGATGCTCGCCTGAATTCTTCATGACGAAGCAAGAGATCCTCTTTTCGGATTTGCCCATCTTCTTGACGTATTGAATCATCGGCTTGGGGCAATTGAAAGCGTAGATCGGATAGAAGAAGCCAACCCCATCGATGTTGGAATAATCGGGATACTCTTCTTTCTCTACGTTAAAAACAACGACCTCGTGTCCATGGTTTTCAAATTCTTTCTTCGCATAACCTAAGACGCGAAGAGAATTGCCCGTTCCGGAAAAATAGAGGAAAGCAAAACGCATCTTTAGTCCATCCTGGCAACGAAGCCATCTTCAAAATAATAACGATGGTTTTCTTCTTTAGAGAACGTATCGTAATGGATGCTTGCCATGATTTTATCTTTCTTAGAAAGGCGGTCATAATCCCAGACATAGGATTCATATAAAGGCTGATGCCAATGGCCCGCTCGTAAGATGGTGTAGGGACGGGCAGAAAAAGCAAAGCCATCTTGATCTTCCCATTCCAAAGGTTTCTTCATGTCCCCATCAAAGGAAGAAGATAGCAGTTTCCCTCCATGGGCTATCGCGACATTCCGTAGATCTTCTATCGTGATATCTTCGTCTTTCTTATCGAAATCAAAGCCATAATCAACGAAGGAAGCGGATTCGTTCTTTCGTCTTTGCTTGAAATCTTTATCTTCTTCGAAAACATAGAAATCATCCCAAGTCGTAGGAAGCTTCTCATAAGCTTCTTTAGAGCCGAAGAAAGCGGTGATGCGCGGCCAATCTTCGTGAGCATACCAATAAGCAGGAGCATTCGAATCTTTCATCAACGGCTTTAAGGCAAAAGCCCTGATCCAGCTTTTGGGGACGAGCCTTCCTAATTTGACATAGGGATTTGCCTTGCCAACTTTTTGCCAATATTCGTCCAAATTATCTTCTTGATAATGGAACAAATCTTCAAGCACGTACCCATCGAAATACCATCCTCCATGGAAGTTACGGATGATGTTATCTTTCGGGGTGAAGAATTGTTGGCATTTGCCGCCCATCAAAGAGAAGCCACCAGAAATCGTCCCGATTCCCGTGACACGGTTACTCTCTTTCGCGCCAAGATTAAAAACCTTGCCCCAGAACACACCATCGAGATTCCTTTTTTGATCTTCAAGGATGATATTGCGCATCAACCTGGCGGAATCTTCGTCGGTAGACCATTCCAAGACATTGTTGAAAGCCGTATGGAACATGAGACCATCGTTCATATTGGCTTTGAGCATATCGCGATAGACCATGGCCGTTTGCCTAATGATGGCGTAGCGGTGGATATTGGATTCCAAAATCATCCATTCCGCCCGCATCTTGTTCGTGGAATAGACATCGAATGCACTAGGGAATAAAGGATCGCCAACCCGGACAAAAGGATGCTTATAATCGCGATGCCCATACAAAGCAACCGAAGTGATATCGATGAAGCGAGCCTCGGGATTGACCTTCTCGATGGCTTGGACGAGGTTCTTCGTTCCTAATTCATTGGCTTCGTAGGATAGCAACGGCTTTTTATCCGAAAGAGGAGGGATAACGCCGGCTAGATTAAGAACATAGTCTTGGCCTTTGACGTAATCTTCAACGGTCTGGTAATCCTTAAGATTGCCCAAAACGATGGATACGTTGTTATGCCCTTTGATGATTTTGCGAATTTTCTTGATGCGTTTGTCATCAGGCAAAAGCAGCAAGGATAATTCAATGTCTTTGACAGGCAAAAGAAAGCGGAGCGTCATCTCGCCCATATGGCCCGTCGAACCGGTTAATGCGACTTTCATAGTTATTTGTTTGTCTCTCTTTCTTTATTAAAGAAGGGTAACGAATTTTGAAGGAGATAGACGATGATGCTTCCTAAGGCATTGCCAATCATCGCGACGATGATGGAGACAATCGCGCATAAGAAATCAAAATTGGCCACGCGGATTTGGGCGTAGGCGAAATAGAAGACGTTGGCGATGGAGTGGTTGCAGCCCGTCAAGACCATCGTTCCAATCGAAAGCGCGATCATCAGCAATTTGCCAACCGTGTGATCGACTTTGCGGAAGCATTCGACGGCAAGATAAACGAAGACGCCTGCCCCGATGGAACGGAGGAAGGACAAGATAAAGGAAGATTCTGCCCCATAAACGAATTTGGTCGCGGTCGAAACGGTCCAATCTTTGAAGACGGCTCCGCATAAATAGCCAACAGCCATCGCCCCGATGACGTTGCCGATCATCATGATGAAGACATCGAGTAGATACCATTTGTCTTTTTCTAAGACGTAGCCGACTTTGCCTGTGAATAGTTTTGCTCCCAATAAGCAAACGCACATCAAGCCAAAGGAGAAGAAAATGCCTCCTAATATTGGATGTCCCATCGAGGAGAGTTGGAGATTAATGCCTCCTCCTAATGCGATCAATGCGCCGGCAAGGACGCCAAGGCGAAGGCTAGAAAGAATGTCTTTAAGTTTCATGATGTTCATTTTCCTCTTTTAACGAACGAAAGCAACCCTTGAGCCCAATTTGAGCACGCCTATAGGCGCTTGCATAAAAGCGAAAATAACATTCTTGTTGCATTTAATGTCCTTTTTGTTTCATAGAGGGCTGAATTGTTTGAAAGGGCTTACAACACTACAAATAATGAAACCGCAAAGGAAGGACAATTCATGAAAAGAAATCTTTTGTTCGTTTTGGCTGCAGGCGCATTAGCCGCAGCTGGCCTTGCCGGAGCGAAAGCCGTTTCCGTCAATGCCGAAGCAAAGACATACCTATCGAAGACATTCACTTCCGATGGGATTGCCGATGCTTATTCCTCAACCAACGTCCAAGTTGCTACCGATGGCGAATTCGTTGGCTTCCAACCTGCTGATGGTGGAGCGAATGCCTATCTCACTTATGTGCTGACCACCGAGGATGAAAGCAACGTATTCACCTCGCTCAACTTCAGCTTAACCGATGGTCGATTCGCTTATTACTTCGGTGATTTCGGTGTCAATTTTGATATTTATCTCAGCACCAACGATGCACCGACGACTCCGGATGTTCGGGTTGCTGCTGAAGCAGGCGCCAAAAACTCTCTGACTTATGATTTGACGGACGCGGTTGTCGAACTCAATACGAACGAAGTCTATCTTATCTTCGGCTTCTCTCCGAAAAACGCTGGCTGCGGCTATGATGTTGGATGGACCATCTTCAATACCTTGACCGTCACCGGTGAAGAAGCCCCGGGAGAAGAAGAGGATCCCGCGGTTCACACCTATACCTTTACTGATAATTTCTCTTCGGGCACCGATTGGCATGGCCACACCAATGCAGAATCGATTACCGGACTTAATGGTGATGGCAATGCCGTCCATGGCGCGGTTGTCGCGCCTTGGGGCGATCCCTTAAGCGTTGCCGAAGGGGCTAAAGCCGAACTTGTTTATCATTACGCCAATCCAAATGAAGCTTTGACCGATCTCTCCTTCACTTTCCGTGCCAAATTCAACAACATGGGCAATAACGATATCCACTGGGGAGACCACATCATCGTCTCGGTCTCTGTGGACGGAGAAAACTATCAAGAAGTTAAGCATTATACCCACCACGGGAATGATGGGACCATCCAGGTGAATTCGGACAATTACACCGACACGGTATCTCTTACCGGATTGAAGCTCGCCCAAGGCTATGTGAAATTGACCATGGTCCATTACGTTGCTTTGGAAAATGTTTCTCTTGGCGCTTGGGGTATGAAATTATTCGCGACCAGCCTATCCGTGAAAACCCATGATGCGGCTATCTTAACTTATGACCTCGGAGGCGGTTCCCTTGAAACCGCGCCGACCGATGTCTTCTATGCTGATGATGCGGTCTATACGTTCCCGACCCCATCTAGAGATGGATATGATTTCGCTGGCTGGAGCGATGGCACCAATATCGTCACCCAATTCAATCCTGCGACCGGATCTTCGATGACCGTAACCGCGACCTGGGAAGCCTTGTCTACGACCCACGAAATCCATTATCACGGGGTCGAAGACGTGGAGAATACCAACCCCGTCACCTATAACGAAGGCGATGAAGACATCACCCTCGCTGACTTAACAAGAACCGGCTATGAATTCCTTGGCTGGTATGATGGGGAAGGCGAAGACGCGAATAAAGTCACCGTCATCGATACGGATGCCGATGTCGAATCGGTTGAGCTCTATGCCCGCTGGCAGGTGAAATCCTATGGCATCACCTATAACGTCGATGCTCATGCGACTCTTGTTGCCGCTGGCTTAGAAGAATTGCCGGCGACTGTCGATTACGATAAAGACGTCATCTATTCCGTCTCCGCGGAAGAAGGCTATGGCATTGCCAAGATTGTCCTCGACGGAACTCTCGTTGATCCCTATGGAGGACAAATCACGATCCACGGCAACGCAGACAAAGACCATGTCCTTGAAGTTGTCACTTACGAAAAAGGCCACGTTTCCACCGAAGTGAATCAAGACTTCGCTTCCTTGCGTAGCCACGATTACACCTGGGCGTCTGAACCTTATGAATATGCGAACCTCCGCATGGTTCATGATGGCGAAGATGGCGCTGGCTTAAGCAAACGCGAAGCTGGAGAAGCCTACGTCACCTACAAATTCGAAGCTGGCGAAGGCAAGGAAATCACCAAGGTCCGCCTTGGCGGATTGGCCCGCATCTTCGACTTCAACAACAATCCTTCTAGCTTCATCGTCAAAGTCTCTTCCGATAACGAAAATTGGGAAACCTTCAAAGAATTCACTCCGATCAGCCTCACCGATGGCGCGGAGAAAGTGAACCTCGGCTATCAAGGCAACTTGGAAGCCATGGAAACCCTCTATGTCCGCATCGAATGGAATTGCGAATCGGCTGGACAAGACTGGGTTGTCTTGAAGCAACTCTCGATCGTCCCGACTGTTGAAAATCAAGAAGTTCCTTCCTCCTC
>CAMOEH010000053.1 GCA_946612055.1 uncultured Bacillota bacterium
CCCTTCTTTCCGACGGCCATCCGTTCTGTCTTTGCAAAGACGCTTTGTTGCTGACTTATGACTTCACGAGATTGAAGAACAAAGCCAATATTAAGAGCAATCAGCCCGCCATCGCGAAAATGGTCGAGCAGCTTCTTGGCAGGCACGTCTTCGTCTATGCCTTGGACCGCCTTGATTGCAATAAGTTCTACACCAAGTTCTCAAATCTCGAGCAATTGAACAAATTGCCGAACAAAAACGAAATCGAATTAAAACTTCCAGGAGGAGAAGAATAATGAATCAAATGCAGCAAATGCTCATGCAGGCCCAAAAGATGCAGCGTGAGCTCCAGAAAGCCGAAGCCGCCCTTGCCGAAAAGGAATTCAAAGTCTCCAAAAACGGCATGGTCGATGTTGTCGTGCTCGGTTCCCTTGAAGGGAAGGAAATCAACATCGACAAAGACGCCGTCGATCCCGACAACGCGGAAATGCTCGCCGAAGCGATCCGGATGGCCATCAACGAAGCCAATCAGAAAATCGCCGAGGAGAAAGCCGCAATCGAAGAGCGCATCACCGGCCGCACCGGCCCATTTGGGATCTGATGAAAGACCTCGCAACCTTAACCGCTTTAATCGATTCTTTCGCTAAGCTTCCCGGAGTAGGCGTCAAAACCGCCGAGCGGATGGCTTATGCTGTTTTGGAAATGGACGAAGAAGACGCGCTTCAGTTCGCTTCTGCCATTGAAAATGCCAAGAACATCGTCCATAAATGCCCAAACTGCGGGCTCTATGCTGAAAAAGACGTCTGCGATGTCTGCGCCGACCCTAAACGCGACCACTCCACCTGTGTCGTTATCTCTTACCCCAAAGACGCTTTGGCTTTTGAGAAGATCAACGACTTCCATGGCGTTTACCATGTTCTAGGCGGCGTGATCGCCCCCAGCAAAGGATATGGGGCGGCCGAATTGGATATCGATCACCTCTTAGAGAGGATCGAAAACGAAGGAATCAAAGAAGTCATTTTGGCGACTAATCCAACCTTAGAAGGCGAGACTACCGCCTTATTCATTGCAAAATTGCTCGAAGGCAAACCCGTTTCCGTCACGCGTTTGGGCTATGGCCTCCCGATGGGAGCAAGCCTGGACTATGCCGATTCCCTCACATTGGAAAAGGCATTGGAAGGGAGGAGAAAGCTATGAGTTTATTCATTACGTTCGAAGGCGGAGAAGGATCCGGGAAATCCTCCGCGATGAGAGAAGTCGCCGCGCGACTAGAAAAAGAAGGCATCCCCTTCATCGTAACCCGCGAACCAGGGGGCACTCCCATCGCCGAAGAAATCCGCGACGTAATCCTCGATAAGAAGAACACGGCGATGGATCCTCGGACCGAAGCTCTGCTTTATGCCGCTTCAAGAAGACAGCATCTCGTTGAGAAAGTGTGGCCAGCCTTAAAAGAAGGTAAGCTCGTCTTATGCGACCGTTTCCTCGACAGCTCCTTGGCTTATCAAGGCGGCGCGAGGGGTTTAGGAATCGATCAAATCCTTTCGATCAACTTATTCGCCACGGAAGGAAGCTTCCCTGACCTCACCCTCTTATTCGACATCGAACCGGAAGCCGGCTTAGGGAGGATCGCCGCCAACAAAGGACGCGAAGTCAATCGCTTAGACCTTGAGAAAATGGCCTTCCACCACGCGGTTCGGGCAGGGTTTCACGAACTTGCCAAACGCTATCCCGAACGCTATGTCGTCTTAGATGCCAGCAAACCGCTTCAAGAAGTCGTCGAAGACGCTTACCAAGCAATCAAAAACCGCTTATGAGGATCAAAGGGTACGTCGAGAAAAAGCAGCCTATTCTCTTTCGGACTTTTTCCGGCGCACTTGAAAAAGGGGTGGTCACTCATTCCTATCTGCTTTTAGGAGAAGCAGGAATCCCGCTGAAGGAGATCGCTTTATATTTGGCAAAGTCCTTGGTTTGCGACCATCCTCATCCCCTCGCAGACGAAGACTGCATCTATTGCCAAAGGATCGAAAACGAAGAATATCCGGATCTCGTTGTCTTAGATGGCTCCGAATCCTCGGTGAAAAAAGAAGACGTCCTGAATCTCGTAAACGATTTCCAAAAAACGCCCTTAGAGCGCAAAGGTGTCATGATTTACATCGTCAATATGGTGGAGAACATGACCGTGGAAGCAGTCAATTCCCTGCTAAAATTTTTGGAAGAGCCAACCCCCAACACCTATGCGATCCTCACCAGCCAAAACGAATCAAAGATCCTTCCAACCATCATTTCCCGTTGTCAGAGCATACGGCTGAAGCTTTCCCCGATTTTCGAAGTCATCCAAGAAGCGCTCGAACTTGGGGTCGCCCAAGATGATGCCGAGATCTTGGCTAGTTTTTATAACGATGGCTCGTTGGTGAAAGAGCAATCGCAAAATGCCGCATACCAAAGCGCGAAGAAGAGCGTCGACGCTTATTTAGACGCTTTGAACCAAGGTTTTGACTATGGACGTTACATCATGGAAAAGGCGATAACCCCGGTCTTAGGAGCAAGGGAAGTGGGCAAGTCCAGCGCCCGCTTCTTCTTCGATATCCTCGTCTTGTTCTTCCAAGATATTTGCCGAAAGATTGCAGGAGATGAGATAAAACTCTCATCCTATGCTAAAATAATCGATGACCTCGCCGGGAAATTGCCACATCCCGAGCAGACTTTGCTCAAAATCATGACCGCGCGGGGCGATATCGATCGAAATGTTAATATGGGCCTATTGCTCGCCCATATTGCCAATATCATCACCAAGGAGTGATCGCATGGAAGAAAAAACCTATTTTGTCGGCGTTAAATTCTTAGGGACCAGCAAGTCTTATTATTTTTCGACCGACATGGATGATTTGAAGATCGGCGACTATGTCGTCGTCGAAACCATCGCCGGGTTCGAAATGGGGAAGATCTCCACCCGCTTGATGGACACCGCGGAATATAAATCGTCGCTTCAATTGAAGCCGATTCTCCGTAAACCAACCAAAAGCGATATGGATGATTA